>CAYXVC010000015.1:18440-30261 GCA_964468225.1 uncultured Gammaproteobacteria bacterium | reverse complement strand
CATTTTGGTTATTTTGCATTGGATTCAGACCGCAACTTCATACCTTCAACGGGAGCTGCCAGATCACTCACGATCAATCGTTCTCCCGCCTCTAACCGATCAGCAATATAAACAATGCCACTTTCACGCCAGCGAATATCGACGGTACGAATATCCAGTTCATCATTTTTGGTCATCACCCAAATCAACGACCCTTCATGCAGTGACGACTCTGGAACATGCAGTACATCGGTAAGAATTTTGCCCATCATTTCAACACGAACAAAAGCGCCTACCATCAATTTTTGTTGATTCTTGTTCGTCGCTTTTAGTGCCATTGGATCTTTGATTGCCACGACGACCTGAGCCATATGATCCTCTTGGCCAATCATGGGCTTAACGGATTGAACAACTCCTTTCCTGAAAGCGGCCTTTCCCCAGGCTGATTCGTGTTTAATGTAAGCGTCACCACCAATATTGATCCATTTAAGTTGATCCACCGGAATTGCGACTTCAACCCAGTACGTCTCAGTATCGACCAACGTCATCAACGGTGTCGCTGTGGTCACTTGAGAACCCACGCTGACCTTTTTTTCCTGAACCAGCGCATTAAAAGGAGCCTTAATCCGTGTTCGACGTAAATTCAGTCGAGCTTGAGACAATGATGATTGAGCCGCTGCAATGTTAGCTTTTGCCATCTCCAGATGCGGCTGACGAAGTACCAGAGAGAGCTCCTCGTCTTCCAGTTTTTCACCTAGCAGCGCATAGTCCTGTTTTGCGATCTGTTGCCGCCCCGTCTCTAGTGCCAGCTCATATTCCGCACGGACGAGGTCACTTTTTCGCTGTTGCACAAGCAACTCATAATCTGTGGGATCAATTTTTAAAATCTCATCATTTTTTTTGAACATTCCTCCTGGCACAAGAGAAGGATTCACTTTAATGACTTCACCACTCACTCGCGCCATCAGTTCAATCTGCTGTGCTGCGATCACGCGACCCATCGCTTGTACGGTTACCGAATGCTCACCCCACTCTGGAATTTTCGTTTCAACCGATGGCACTTGGACTTGCGGTGTGACACGTTCAGCCTGAGGTGAAGTTGAAAGCAGGTAAAAAGAGAGTACAATTGCGATTAATAAAATCATCAATGCAATCAATATTTTAAATATTTTTTTAAATCTATTTTCTGACATATTTCACATCCCAACTACCTGCCAATGCCCGATACAAATTAATACGATATTCAATTAACTCACGCTCTGCCTGCAGCTGGCTACGCTGCAAGTTTTGATGACTGGATACTGCACCGAGAAAACGGAAAAAATCCATTTCGCCATGAATATAATGCTGCCGTGTTTGCTCGACAACAGCCTCGGAAAATGACAGCTGTTTATTTAAACGATCCAGCCATTGCTGTTGATGTGCCTCTTGAACCAATGCATCCTCCACTTCTTTCAGTGCTATTAACACCGTTTGTTTATAACGATTCAACACCTCTGAACGAACGGCTTCAGTACGATTCACTTCGGCCTTGCGATGCCCTCCGTCAATGATCGGCACTAATAGATTAGCTGCTATATTAGTCAACCAGCTATTAAATAGTTCAGTCGCATCAAAATCCAGCTGCGCCGTTAAACTGATGCGGGGAAAGCGCTCACTCACCGCCACAGCCACACGTTGATCTGCTGCCTGAATCTGGAAATAAGCTTGGCGAACATCGGGGCGTTGATTAAGCAATTCGCTCGGAATGCCCGTCTTTGGCAATACAGGTAACTTAGGAAACCGCTGTTTTGCTGATATGATTTTATGCGGCTGTCCTAATAACAGTGCCAACTGATGGTTTAACTGTTGAAGCTTTGATTCGGCCAGTGCGGTTTCACCCAGCGTGGCTTCGACTTTCTGGCGCTGCTGAAGTAAATCAGTGGAAGTAATTTGCCCCGCTCTGAATCGTCCGGTCACAGCACCCAAATGTTTTTTATCGGTCAGGTGTTGCTGCTTGAGCAGCTCAATCTGGCGTTGCTGATCAATAAAACGATACCATGTAATAGCCACTTCAGAGCTGAGTGAAATTGCAGCTGCATTTAACGCTTCCTGGCTGGCAAGAAGATCTAATTCAGCCGCTTGGGTGTTTGCGCTGATTCGCCCCCAAAGATCCAGCTCATAACTTGCGGCTATACCGATAGATGAAATATCTGTCGTGACTTTACCAAGGTCATCGTTTTGACTCACCGAGCGTGAGCTGCCCACCGAACCATCCAGGCGAGGAATTGATGCTGCTCCACTGATGCGAGCAACAGCACGCGCCTGTTCCAGACGGCTCGAAACACTCAATAGATCAAAGTTATCGAGAAGTGCCGTTTCAATTAATTGGTTGAGTGATTCGTCATTGAATACTAACCACCATTTTTCCGGCAGCTCTGATAAACCTGATTGGGTAAATTCGAGAGGAAGCGAAGGGGGTTGAATTACCGTTTTTTCAGAAGTAGCGCATGAGGCTAATAACAATATTACAGCAATTAGAAAGTATCGTTTTAGCATCAAAAAAAATTTAAACACATGGTAAAAAAATTAATCACTTGTTTCAGAATAGAATCAACCAATAACTTCCTGAATCAAAGAAATATCTTTGCGTAATAGCGCATTCACCAATTGCTGAATATCTACGCCTTTTGCTTTATCTGCAAACCAGACCTCCACATCTTTATCCAGATAAAGAGGAATATTTAATTTAGTATCCGGACGGTAAAAACGCCCACGCTCACCCTTCGAGAAGTCATATTCATCTTTCATGATGCGCCCTCATATTGTTTTTTCTCACTCCGTACTTATTCAGGTTGCGCTTTGCCTTTACAGAATCCCACTCAAAATTATACTTCATTGTACTATTTTGAATTTCTATGAATCATTTTAGCGCACCAGGCGCACAAACCAATCTTCTTTTTTATTACTGACGTAACTCGAACCATGACGAAACAACACAAGCCATGCGTGCTGATCATGGTTGCTATCCGCAGTCGCAGTCCAATAACCTGTTGTTGCTGTTCTAGGGAAAGTTTTTGTACTAATGGACGGAGCAAAACATTTATGTTCTACAATTTTTTCCAGCTCTTCACGAGTGGGCAAACGCCACTTGTTAGAACCCGAAAAACCTTTTTTATTTAAAGACCTAGCTTCAGATTGAGCTTTGCGCCAGTTTTTACGGTCTGCATCACCTGCGCAAACTTTACCATCCCAACTCATGCCGAGTGAGCACTGCATCCATGTCAGGCCGCTTTTTTTATCCGTAACAGTACCATCACCATTATTTTTAAACTGCGATGCAGGCGCAGTTTCCGAGCCCATACCTTTACAATTATCAGCAGCCCCTGAAGTACTAATAGTAAAAAGTGAAATGGATAAAGCCAAGGCAATTTTGGAGTACATAACTCCTCCTGGTTAAGTTAAATAATTGCCGCTAATCTAGCTTGTCCAGCCCGTCTGTGTCAATCTCGTTCTTCCAACCACATCATTTGAATGGCTTCCAGAATTTTTTCACCACAATGTGCAGGGGCATCATCAAATTCTGGCAATTCAAGAACCCATTGCTGCAAATCAGTAAAACGAACATATTGCGGGTCAACATCCGGATGTGCCTCGTCCAGTTCAATAGCTATTTCTCGCGTATCTGTCCAGCGTAATGTCATTTTCAGTGCCCTTCAGAAACCATATTAATGGTATATTTTGGAATTTCTACCACGAGATCTTCTTGCCCTACAATGGCTTGACAACTCAATCTCGAATCCGGATCGAGCCCCCATGCTTTATCCAGCATGTCATCTTCGTTTTCACTGGCTTCGTTAAGCGATTCCGCCCCTTCTCTGACATAAACATGACAGGTCGTACAAGCAGCAACTTTTTCACATGCGTGTTCGATAGGGATATCAGAAGCCAATGCAGCATCACAGATGCTAGTTCCGGACTGAGCATCTATCACAGCCCCTTCCGGGCATAATTCATCGTGGGGTAGAAATATAATTTTTGGCATAGGCTTATTCCTTAAAAAGGAGGTTATTTTTGATCAAATTCATTCACACTATGACCGGCCAAAACCTTCTGGATATTGGCATCCATGCGTTTGGTTGCAAAACTTGCACTGACTTCATCCAATCTGCTTGTTAAGCGCTTAACCTCTTCAAGCGAGGAGCTATTTTCTGCTTCTCTCAATTTTTCCAGTGCCTGATTAATTTTTTGACACTCTTCACAATTCAGAAGCTTTTCAGAATCCACTGCCAAAGCACTCTCTACGGCTTCAATTAATCTTTTTGCATCCACCTGCGCTTCCCGCAAGCGTCTTAATTCTACATCAGATTCTGCATGATCCATTGAATCCCGTAACATCTGTTCAATTTCATTTTCCTGTAAACCATAAGAAGGCTTCACTTCAATCTGAGTACTAACACCAGAGGTTTGTTCAATTGCAGAAACACTTAACAAGCCATCCGCATCCACCTGAAATGTGACTCGAATACGCGCCACACCTGCGGCCATCGGCGGAATACCACGTAGCTCAAAACGTGCTAATGAACGGCAATCATCGACTAAATCACGCTCACCTTGCACGACATGAATCATCATGGCCGTTTGACCATCTTTGTATGTGGTGAACTCTTGCGCCTTTGCAACAGGAATTGTGGTATTTCGGGCAATTAATTTTTCACTTAAACCACCCATTGTTTCCAGACCCAGTGACAGAGGGTTCACATCCAGTAACAGCATTTCACTATCGTTTTTATTGCCGACAAGAATATCCGCTTGAATCGCAGCACCAAGGGCAACCACTTTATCGGGATCAATATCGACTAAAGGCGGCTTTGCAAAAAACTCTCCAACCAGTTTTCTAACCAATGGTACTCGGGTCGCGCCCCCCACCATGACAACATCCTGCACATCACCCACCTG
The DNA here is from genome assembly GCA_964468225.1 of uncultured Gammaproteobacteria bacterium. GTDB lineage: Bacteria > Pseudomonadota > Gammaproteobacteria > JAADGQ01 > JAADGQ01 > S141-38. The sequence continues at coordinate 25,344 of CAYXVC010000015.1, read as the reverse complement.
AATGCCAGCATCCCTTAAAGCACGGCGACACGGTGTGAGTGTACGGCGAATAATCGGTTCAATCAGCGTCTCAAGTTGCTCACGCGTTAATTGACCTTGCCACGCCGCACCCTGATCTAAATCAATATGCAGTTCGACAGTTTCCAGACTTGTTAAAGCCTCTTTTGCGATGCGTGATTCATTCAAGAGGTGGCGCATTTGGCCGTGGCTTGCATCCTCACTGATACCCGCTTGAGTCATGATCCATTTTACAATTTCATGATCAAGATCATCCCCACCTAAAGCAGCATTACCTGCAGTGGCAATGACTTCAAACACACCTTTGTTAAAACGTAATATTGAGATATCAAAGGTTCCACCACCCAAGTCATAGATCACATGAATGCCTTCAGAGCCACGATCCAGACCATATGCTACTGCCGCAGCGGTGGGTTCGTTGAGCAGACGTAAAACATTCAGCCCGGCTAATCGAGCGGCATCTTTGGTCGCTTGACGCTGTGCATCATCAAAGTATGCGGGTACGGTAATCACCACACCATCAAGCACACCTTGCAAGCTCTGCTCCGCACGTAATTTAAGTACTTTTAATATCTCGGATGAAACTTGAACAGGACTGACATCACCCGCTACAGTGCAAATCCGTGGCATTCCCTGTTTGGTTGATGTGAACTGATAAGATAATTTATTACCTGTTTGAAAGACATCTTCAACACCACGCCCCATTAAGCGCTTGACCGATGCGATGGTATTAAGAGGGTCAGCCACCGCATTAGCTGCTGCCACTCTTCCTACAAGCGGCAGTTGTTCTTTTGAATAAGAGACGATTGAGGGCAGAAGATACTCTCCTTCAATATCAGGTAGTACATCAGCAACACCACTGCGTGATATTGCGACCAGTGAGTTGGTGGTTCCTAAATCAATCCCAGCGGCTAAACGCCTTTGATGGGGAGCTGGAGATTGTCCGGGCTCGCTGATTTGCAGTAATGACATTTTTATTTATAAACCCATAAGTTCATCTTCAAGCAGAAGCGCTTCTTCCCGCAGCTTCACCATGAACTGTATTTTATTTAATGCAGATTGAATGACGAATAAATTATTCGATGAAATCTCTTTAAATTCTGTTTTTAATTGTTCAACAGCTCCATTAATAGAGTCATCTGTTTTCTGAATAAACAGGAGCAATTGTTCCAGGCTGTCTGGCGCTGCTTTTATCATCTCCAACTCTTCCCGAAGCTCAAACTGCACCATCAGAAAAACGGGATCTTTTATTGAAATTTCTTCTGATAAATTTTCAAGATGGGGTTGATGGAGTGACAACAAGTAAAGGCCACGTTTAAGCGGGTCTTTCAGTACGCTGTAAGCATCATTAAGCTCAGTGGTATGCTGCATTGACAACCGTTTTTCACGATCGGACTTCGATGCATATCTATCGGGATGAAAGTTTTTTTGAAGTAATTGGTAACGGTGTCTTAATGCTATTAAATCAAGATCAAAATCACAAGGCTGAGCTAAAAGCTCAAAATAGTTTTTTTTTGACAAAGAAGACATGATTAAACAGTAAAACTTTCACCACATCCGCACTGATCGCTCACGTTCGGATTATTAAACTTGAAACCCTCGCTCAGCCCTTCACGCACATAGTCAAGCTCTGTGCCATCAATATAGAGCAAGCTCTTTGGATCCACATAAATCTTAATAGATTTATCTTCAAACAGTTGATCTTCTGGTGCAGCTTCATTAACAAACTCCAGCACGTACGCCATTCCAGAGCAACCGGATGTTTTCACACCCAGTCGTAACCCCAAACCACTGCCACGCTTATCCAAAAAGCTCTGAATATGCTTTGCGGCTGCATCTGTTAATGTAATGGCCATCTTTTTACTCTATACCACTGATTTATGTTTGGACTTATAATCATCAATCGCTGCTTTTACTGCATCTTCAGCCAATACGGAGCAATGCACTTTGACCGGTGGCAGTGCCAGTTCTTCTGCGATATCACTATTTTTTATAGTCCCGGCTTCTTCAAGGGTTTTGCCTTTCACTAGCTCGGTCAACAAGGAGCTTGATGCAATTGCAGAACCGCAGCCGTATGTTTTAAAGCGTGCCTCTTCAATCACACCTTCATCGTTAACTTTAATTTGCAGGCGCATCACATCGCCACATGCGGGCGCTCCAACCATTCCTGTGCCCACAGAATCATCATTTTTATCCAACACGCCTACATTGCGCGGATTTTCATAATGGTCTAATACTTTTTCGCTATATGCCATAACTACCTCACTACTACTTCATTGAGTTTAATGCGCTGCCCACTGCACTTTAGAGAGATCTATGCCATCCTGATGCATCTCCCACAATGGTGATAATTCACGTAACTTTTCAATTTTTTCCGGTATCAAATTAATTGCATGTTCAATTTCTTCCGCCGTTGTAAAACGCCCTAAAGCAAAACGAATCGAACTATGCGCCAACTCATCACTACGCCCTAATGCTCTCAGCACGTAAGAAGGTTCAAGACTAGCCGAGGTGCAGGCAGAGCCTGACGAAACAGCCAGATCTTTCAGTGCCATCAAAAGTGATTCACCTTCAACAAAATTGAAACTGATGTTGAGCACACCCGCTACTCTTTGTTCGGGATCACCGTTAATATAAACCTCTTCCAACTGCATCAAGCTTTGCTCTAATCGGTCTCGCAACTGACGAATGCGCTGCTCATCTTGCTGCATCTCTTTACGGGCAATACGAAAAGCTTCACCCATACCGACAATTTGGTGTACTGCCAATGTACCTGATCGCATTCCTCTTTCATGACCGCCACCATGCATCTGTGCTTCCAGACGAACACGCGGTTTACGTCTCACATAAAGCGCTCCACAACCTTTGGGGCCATATATTTTATGAGCAGAGAAAGACATTAAATCCACTTTCATTGATGCCAAATCAATTAAGACTTTACCTGCGCTTTGTGCTGCATCCACGTGAAATAACACTTTTTTACTGCGGGTTATTTCACCTATGGCGGCTATATCCTGAATTACTCCGGTTTCATTATTCACATGCATAATAGAAACCAGCACAGTGTCATCACGCATTGCGGCTTCCAGCTTTTTCAAATCAATCAAACCATTGGTTTCAGGAGTCAGATAGGTGACTTCATAACCTTCTCGCTCTAATTGCCTGCAACTGTCCAACACAGCTTTATGCTCGGTTTTACAGGTAATGATATGTTTGCCTTTTTTCTTGTAAAAATGCGCCACACCTTTAATTGCAAGGTTGTCAGATTCTGTAGCACCTGAAGTCCAAACAATCTCTTTCGGATCGGCATTCACCAGTTCTGCCACCTGCTCGCGAGCATTTTCAACCGCTTTTTCGGCCTGCCAACCAAACGCATGTGAACGTGAAGCCGGATTGCCAAAATTTCCTTCCGTTGTTAGGCATTCCATCATTTTTGTCGCAACACGCGGATCCACCGGGGTTGTGGCAGCATAATCAAAATAAACAGGCAGTTTCATTTATAATACATCTCTTAAGGCCACGTCGAACTCGTTAGCTGATTTAATAGTTTTTCCAGTACAGCAACAAAACGATCGACATCATCAATGCTGTTATCTTTTCCCAAACTAATGCGCAGTGTGCAACGCGCAGTTTCCGGATTCATTCCCATTGCCAGCAATACATGACTCGCTTGACTGCTTTGGCTATGGCAAGCTGAGCCACTGGAAACGGCTATATTTTCCTGATCCAGCTGCATCAATAGTGTTTCGCCTTCGATACCTGGCACAACAATCATCGTTGTATTCGGTAAACGTTCAACATCTTGCGCAACCACGGATACACCCGCTATATCAAACAACCGGGACTCTAACCGGTGACGCAATTCCATCCAATGCGTTCGCCGCGCTTTCAGTTCGCTTTTCGCCAGTGCTGCCGCCCTACCAAAACCGACAATACCTGCCACATTTTCAGTGCCACTTCGGTAACCCATTTCATGACCACCGCCATGAAGTAGCGGAATTAACTCCAAAGATTTGTCAACAATCAACGCACCTACGCCCTTGGGGCCATATAACTTGTGTGCGGACAGTGTCATTAAATGCACACCCAGCGCTTGAAAATCCAAATCAACTTTACCGGCTGCTTGCGCTGCATCAGTATGTATCATCGCGCCTGACTTTCGCACTTTCGCTGAAATAGCAGCAATATCCTGTATCACACCCGTCTCATTATTCGCCATCATGATGGATAACAAGTCAGGCTTTGCCTGCAATGCCTGATCAATCACATTTCCAGTGACTTCTCCCAATGCATTGACAGGAAGAATATCCATCGTCAAACGGCTTTTTAAAGCCTCAGCCACCTGCAGTACAGAATCGTGCTCTACTGCACTCACAGCCAAACGCTGCTTTTCATCTGAAACTATTCCTTTAATTGCCAGGTTATTGGCTTCTGTGCCTCCACTGGTAAATATCACCTGCGAAGGGTGAACATTCACCAGATTCGCCACTTGCTCACGCGCATACTCTACCGCCGTTCGAGCCAATCGCCCTTCACGATAAATACTGGAAGGGTTGGCATAACAACCTTTCAAATATGGAATCATCGCTGCAAAAACCCGCTCATCCAGCGGTGTTGTTGCATTATGATCCAGGTAAATACTCATTCAAATGAGATATATTCAATATCAGTTGGTCTGCTGAAGTTGATTCACCCGGCCACGTAGCTGCCCATCCAAACGTTCTGCAGTTTTTTGTACCTGACGATTTTTCACCAGATCGCCTAGTGAAATCCCCTCTAAAAATTCACGTATGCGTTTACTCAGGTCACACCAGAGGACATGAGTCAGGCAATCATCACCATCCATACAACCACCTTCAGAACCACAGCGGGTTGCATCAACTTTTTCATCAATCGCATCGAGTATTGAAAGCACTGAAATATCTTCCGCTGCAAGATTTAAACGATACCCACCACCGGGGCCACGCGTACTTTTTACCAGCTCGTTTCTACGCAGACGTGTAAAAAGTTGCTCCAAATAAGAGAGCGAGATTCCCTGGCGACCCGAAATTTCTGATAATGATGTCGGTTTTTCTGTGGAATTTATCGCTAAATCCAGCATTGCTGTCACTGCGTAGCGACCTTTTGTAGTTAATCTCATTTCTTAAAGTTCCTTAATATTTTAAATACAAATTTGAAAAAAATCAAAAGATGTATTTTTTTTACATATTTAAACATTTCATACTAAATCAGTCAACTTTAAGAGTCTTTGTTTTTATTGCCGACAGCACTGCCACTATTCAGCACCTCCAGCTCTGGCAAAGATATATCTTTCAATTCGACCCCCATCTCCTTTAATGCATCATGCATTACTTCCATATTGCGATCCATTGCATTGATGTGATCCAACATACAACCCACTGCGTGAGCAACAGGATCAGGCATCTCTTCCGCCCCACCATAAGCATCAAATACTTTCTCGGCAATCGCCTTTTGCTTATCCTTCACCTCTTCCACAACACGCCCGGGAACACCTACAACTGTTGCGTACTGTGGCACGTCTTTAACAACCACGGCATTGGAACCAATACGTACACCTTGTGAAATTACAACAGGCCCAAGCACTTTCGCTCCTGCTCCAACCACGACATTATCTTCCAGAATCGGATGGCGCTTTCCTTTTTTCCAGCTTGTTCCACCTAATGTGACACCATGATATAGAGTACAGTCATCACCAATCACAGCAGTTTCACCAATCACAACTCCCATACCATGATCAATAAAAAACCGCCGACCGATACGAGCACCGGGATGAATTTCTACGCCGGTAAACCAACGACTGGCTGTTGACATAAAACGTGCCAACCACTTCAACCCCAGACCCCATAAGAAATGATTCATCCGATAAAGCAACAATGCATGCAAGCCTGGATAACAAGTCAGCACTTCAAACCTGTTTCTGGCAGCGGGATCACGTTCAAACACACATTGAATATCTTCTTTAAGTCGCTCGAAACTCATGATAGGCCTTCTCTATTCTTTAATCATTTTTATTTTTTTGGCACGCGCTGTACAGCAGTTAACATTCCACGCAAGATATTGACTTCATTTTTTTCGAGTCGGGCGCGCTGATATAAACGCCTCAATTTACGCATCAGCAACCTTGGGTTTGATGGGTCAAGAAACTCTGTATCAATCAAAACTGTTTCAAGATGATCATAAAACCGCTCGATTTCATCGGAAGTTGCGTACTCATTTTCTACTATTTTCGACCCACCCTTTGTGAACAAAGCTTGCTGCGCCATCAATATTTCGTAAGCCATCACTTGTGCCGCCGCTGCAATGTTCAGCGATGAGAAACCAGGATTGCAGGGAATATGCATTAAATAGTGACACAATTCCAACTCTTCATTGGTCAGCCCAGAATGTTCTCGCCCAAACAATATGGCGATCTGTGCGTCTTTTTTTTCAGACACAATTTTTTCTGCACTCATACGTGCATCCATTTGAGGCCAAACAATTGTGCGTAAACGAGCACTGGCTCCCAATACTAATGAGCACCCTTCAATAGCTTCACTGACAGATTCACAAACCGTTGCATTTTCTAAAACACTAATCGCACCCGATGCTCGCGCTGTTGCTACCGTCGATGGAAAATTTTGCGGATCAACCAGATAAAGCTGTTCCATATGCATATTTTTCATCGCCCGCGCCACCGCGCCAATATTACCGGGGTGGGAGGTATTAATCAGAACAAAACGAATATTGGAAAGCATAACCCTAAAATATCTAAAAAATGCGTAGTGTACTCTAAACTGTAAATTCCCCTATGTTTTTGTACAATGCTTCTATTATTTTACAAAAACAGGCTCTAACCCAAGATGGATAATACTCTTCGCACACAAGT
>CAYXVC010000015.1:0-18340 GCA_964468225.1 uncultured Gammaproteobacteria bacterium | reverse complement strand
ATCGAAAGACGGCAAGCTTATGGAGCCTATTTCAGCATGGGGCATTCAAGCCATGTCAATGGGCAATCTGGTTTCCGAAGAGACCGCAATGATCTGGCGCGGCCCTATGGTGACTCAGGCACTGAATCAATTAATGAACGAAACAGATTGGCAAGATTTGGATTATTTAATAATCGACATGCCACCCGGCACGGGGGACATCCAACTCACATTGGCACAAAAATTCCCAGTCAGTGGAGCGCTTGTTGTCACCACCCCTCAAGACATTGCCTTGATTGATGCCCATCGAGCACTGAAAATGTTTGAAAAAGTTAATATTCCTGTGCTGGGTGTGATTGAAAATATGAGCACACACATTTGTAGCCACTGCCAACATGAAGAGGCAATATTTGGCTCGGGGGGCGGTGAAAAAATGGCGCAACAAAACCACATTGAATTACTGGGGAAATTACCACTCGATATCTCCATTCGAGAAAATGCAGACCGTGGTCGCCCCAGCGTTGTTGCCGAGCCCGATGGGAAAATTTCCCAAATTTATCGTAGTATTGCACTTCGAGCCGCTGCGCAACTCTCAAAGCGCCCCAAAGACTACAGCAGTAAGTTTCCTGAAATTGTCGTCAACAACCAATAATCATTAAGGTTTATTTCAGAATATGAGCATTAAATCAGACAAGTGGATTCGTCAAATGGCCGAACAGCACGGCATGATTGAACCCTTTGAACCGGGTCAGGTTCGAGAAGTTAATAACAACCGTATTATATCCTATGGCACATCAAGCTATGGCTATGATGTTCGCTGCTCCAGCGAATTCAAAATTTTCACTAATATTAATTCGGCTATTGTTGATCCAAAAAACTTTGATGAAAATAGCTTCGTGGATGTGCAGTCCGATGTATGCATTATTCCACCCAACTCATTTGCACTTGCGCGCACTATAGAATATTTGCGAATTCCTCGCAGTGTACTGACCATCTGTCTAGGAAAATCAACCTATGCACGTTGCGGTATTATTGTGAACGTCACACCATTGGAACCCGAATGGGAAGGTCACGTCACACTGGAGTTTTCAAACACCACTCCGCTTCCTGCAAAAATCTACGCCAATGAAGGTGTGGCTCAGTTTCTGTTTTTGGAATCCGATGAAGAGTGTGAAACATCTTACAAAGATCGGGGTGGAAAATATCAGGGGCAAACGGGGGTGACTTTGCCTAAAGCGTAACTACCTACCTAACAGGCAAGCCTTTTACTTCACTTAGTTCAGCAGTAAAACGGTTGCCATCGGCTTCGATTTGCTGGATTTTCACTGGCAGATAGTTTAAAGATTTTGCGCACCACATTGTGGTGCTACGTTCATCACCTTCACGAGCCACCATGATTGTTTCAAATTTGCCCGCAGCCGTTTCGATCACCTCTTCGCCCCGCACACGAATATCATAAACTTTCAGCTTGCCACCATCGGCAATGCTATACATCATCTGCTGTTTTCCGGCGGCCAGATCCTTCATTAGACTAAGCTGGTAAAGTAATTTATCCAGCGTTCCATCAGTCAATGCCATTGTCCACGGATCACCATTGATTCGATTGGTCACTTTTTTTGTTTGCCAATCAAACTTCAGTTCCACTTCCCGTTTTTTGCCACCACCAGTATTTAAATAGCTAAATTCCAGTGGCTGCAAATGCCCTGCCTGAAATTGCCAAACACTTTTTTCTGAAACGGTTCCTTTCACAAAAAATGCTGCAAATCCGGTGGGTTTTGTTTTGGATTCATAAGAAAAACGTCCCTCCCCCAGACTTTTCAAGGTACGTCGAGTCTCGCCAAACGTGACAAAACCTTTTTTAAGCGCATAAACCGCTTCAAAATTTTTAGGAAATGAAGCACTATGGGCACTTGCCATAAAGCAAAAAAGCAAAGCACTTCCAAAGAAAAAAGAACAGAAAATCCGATTCATATAGTAAAATCTCACTATGATTCTGGTAAAATTATTTTCAGGCTACGATATATTATAAGTGCTTTCAACCACACAGTTTTGGGGTGAATATCATAAGACTAACTAATTTTTGCAAATTATTAACTCGGCATGGCTAAAACCAACACGCTTGACGCGTTACTCAGAAGTGCAAAAAACTCTTTATCTACAAAACACGAATCGGCAGCAGTCGATGCAGAAATTTTGTTATGTCATGTGATCGGAAAAAATCGCAGCTTTATTCATACTTGGCCAGAACATACTCTCTCGCAGCAACAACAAGATCATTACCAAAAAATTATTGAACAACGTTTATCCGGGCAACCTGTTGCCTATCTTATCGGCACACGAGATTTTTGGTCTTTGGAACTTAATGTTTGCAGTGATGTATTGATCCCTCGCCCAGACACTGAGCGACTCGTCGAACTCGCTCTGGAGAAAATTCCAGCCAATGCTAGATGGAAGGTCGCTGACCTGGGAACAGGTTCGGGTGCGATTGCATTAGCCATCGCCAGTGAGCGATCTGACTGCCGCCTGTATGCCGTTGATCGCTCAGCTCGCGCCTTGAAAATTGCTCAATCCAATACCAGAAAACTTCAAATTAATAGTATTGAATTTATAGAAGGCCACTGGTTTGAGCCACTGACAGGAAAACAGTTCGACATCATAGTATCCAACCCCCCTTACATTTCGGAACAGGATATTCATTTGAAGCAGGGTGATGTCAGGTTTGAACCCGCCAGCGCCTTGGTTAGTGGCAAAGATGGACTGGATGACATAAGAATGATTATTTCCAGCGCACCCTTTTTTTTGAAACAGGGAGGCTGGCTCTTACTTGAACATGGTTATGATCAGGCCGGCTCTGTACGTAACCTGCTCACCCTCGAAAACTATGACCAAGTCACAACATATCAAGACCTTGCAGGAAATAATCGAGTAACACTGGGTGTCCGTCGGACTTAGACCTTTTTAATAATATTCACCACTGAACGATCATACCACTACCCTTTTCATCCCAACGCGTCAAACCCGTATTGGTCAGCTCCAGATAACCATTGCCATCCTGAGCTCCACCCGTGATGGGTGTCGCTCTCAGGGTATAACGTGTTGCAATCGTTGAAGGTTGCAAGGCCAAGTTATAATATTTTGCTGCTCCCTGTTTCGGACTTTGCGTAAAAGACAAGCTAGGCAGCGTATTATCGGCTGCAGTCGAACACAACCCATCCGCTCCTGTATCCTGATAACAATTATTTGCGGTATAAAATTTTTCCATAAACTGACTGAGTTCTAAAAGCGCGGCCTGTGCATCACCCCTTCGTGACTTGCTCACTTGTTCCACATAAGACGGGTAGGCAATACCGGCCAGTATTGCCAACACAACCAAGGCAATCATCAATTCAATTAACGTAAATCCCTTACGATATTTAATCACGTACTTTTAGCCTTTTGAGCTCTTCAATATATTTTCTTTTTTGCACATTTTTCTGTTCAGAAAGCTGCATTAACTGTTGATTACGCAGTTGTTCTCGCCTTAATTGCTCTGACATCTCTTTTTTACTCAATACAGTACCTGCTTCAAACTCAAACCTGACTGTCACCGTGGTTTTGTGTTTTTCCTGCTCCGCACCACTGCTCTCTTCAGCCACTGCGAACCATGGACTGATTAAAATCAAAACACTTACCATAAGAATTTTTTTCATTTTAAACCTCCAAGAATGCACTACCGGATCAATTCCCGCCAGGAATTACGGCCTGAGCGCTGTCCACCTAAAATTTTGAAACCACGCCCAACACCGGTCGTTTCATCAGGCAATTGATCTGCACTGTCAATACCCAAAACATCATCCGGACCCGATGCAGTCAGAACAAGCCTGTTAGGCTGTCCAAAGCCAATTCGCTTATGACTGTCAATACCATTGCTATCACGATTCGCAAACTTTCCAGCTGGATATTTACCCGTCGCCAGATCATAAAAATAGTAATATGCCACATCAAGAGAGCTACACGTCCCCGTGCTCATAGCCAAAGCCACAGGTAAAATTACAGCATCGCCAGCAATAGTGGCAGCATCAGTAATCTTTGCACTCGCAGGCAACGTTGGAACTCCTGAAGTTTGCGCAGTGTAATACCCTTCACCATCAATACCAGGTGACCCACTGGTATCAGCGGTATAACTGGTATCGTCTGCATTCCAATACCCGGCACTACCTATGCTACTGGTCCATGCTCTGCGCCATGTAGGCACACCTGCAACATCATCTTCCCGGAAAATTGTCAAACGTGATGTTGACTGGGCTCTCAGATAACGTTTTCCATCGGTACTCTTTGCAATGCCCAGATAAGTCAATTCAGATACAGGCAAAGCGGGGCTTGTTGATGGAATAAAATTTCCCAGTTTGGCGCTCGTTACACTCAAATCTGCAAGCAGTACTGTATCCGCTTTCAATACACCACTGCCATCCAGCAAGTTTGCACTATAAACATTTCCATTTTCATCGCCCAGATAGAGTTCGTTTTTATCCGAAACCAATGGTACAGCGGTTACTTTAAAAGGTAATCCGGTCACTTCAAGTTTGTCATTTTTCCTGGCAACATTACGTATCACCAACCTTGACACGCCCGCACTATTATTCACCACATAGATCACATAAACCTTATCATCATGACGCCAAAATTGAGGTTCACCTTCACCCGGTGAGGTATGCCCCGCATAATCTTCCTCCCAAACCAGCGCCTTTAACTGACCATTATTTTTAAGCTTCAATACATAATACATCGCTCCTGATTGTGCTGCCCCGGCAATATAAGTGGCATAATTACTACTGCTATTCTTTTTAGCGTCAATTGCATAAATACGGCCACTCATATAATTATCAATTTGAAAAGTGCCATAACTCTTCATCTCTTTTACAAGGCTACGTGGTGTCCAGCCCCAGAGCAGATCACCATCGGACTGCTTGAACGCGTACAAAAAGCCATCGACTGAACTGCTCAGCACAAGAGGAGTACGATTTTTTCTATCTATAACAAACTGTCGATAATCCGTATCACGCCATAATGCAGGGTCACGTGGAACGTTCAAAGCGAAGGTATAATTACCCCGTTTAATTGCTCCCAGCAAGCTGCCTGATTTCCGATTCATCAAATAAGCTTCGCTGTCATAAGATGGATCAAAAGTGTATTCCTTGATAGTGCTCACATCAGGCAAACCACTGACTTCAAAAGCTGCATCATCCAGATTTTCAAAGGTGACAAGATCACCGCCAGAATTTATTGACCACAACCTGTTTTTACGCTCTGCCACCGTCATTTCATCCGCTGCATCCCAGTCGGCTACTGAACCCACAACACCGTCACTAGCCACAGTGTATGCTCTGAGATGCCCGGCACCAGGAGACTGCTCACTCCCTGCCAAAAAAACCTTACTGCCTGCTTTAGTCAAAGAAGGAATCGCGGGTGTCACCTCACTCACCTCTCCAGTCAATCCAATGGAGCTGAACGTGGTCGCCAGCGCAGTTTTAAGATCCGCCAATGATTGCGCAGAATAAGCACTTCCCGTACCACCACTTGCAGCGATCAAATCAGCCTGGCTAATGTCTCCGCTATTGCTCGACATAATGACCACATGCACTCTAACGCCCAGATCATTGTATAATTTAGCAGCCATCTCTTCCGGTTTGGCATAAACCTTAACGCCACCAACTATTTCCCAACGCGCATCTTCCTTACCATCATAAAACAGTAAAATATTATTGCTGCGGCAACTGTCATATGAAGTATCTGCCACTTTATAGGCTTCGTAATAGGCATAGGCACTCAGCAATGATTGATAAATCGGTGACTGATGCTGCTGCCAGGGGTGTGAACTCGCGGCAAGACCTTTATCTCCGGCAATCACATCTGCCGGAATGGCTGCATTAGGATTGTAGTCATTACCATCTAGTGCCATTTGCTCATAGCCCATAAAATCTTTAAGCACGGCTCTTTGATCCACATAACCCGATACAGGATCCGGAAGATCCAGGAAAACACCCATGTGGCGTGAATTTCCAGACAAATCAGCGCCCATTGTTTTCACATATCGATACATTTTGTCGGGATCATTGGCATTCGTTGTATTAGGGCATAGGTTTCGGCTGTCATCACAAGGATCAGCCACCCTTGAAGGGTAGGAAGCCGTTACACACTCGGTTCCGGAACCACCGCAGTCACGTTCATACGTTGTTTCACCTGACCACCCGGTCAATGCACCTACTTGAGCGGCTGCTGTTGAAGATGAAAGACCTTCCCAATAATGGGGAACTTCAGAAAAATAGGCGGGGGTCAGACTTGATTCTCCTGCAAGAGGTCCCCAGGCCCTCAATTGGTCACTCACGCGCTGAGTTTGCCTTTTCAGGGTGTTTTCAGGATAAGAGAGGCTCGTAGTACAAGCCAAGGGATAAGATGTCGTCGACTGATCGTTACCATCTCGATCAACTAACAAACCGGCATCATTGAACAGATAAAGCCCAGGTATCGCACGATACACACCATAACCGGAGTAACGTCCAGGATAAGCATGTCGAAAAGGCCGGTTGGCATTATAAAGCGCACGAAATTCATTTTGTTGCGAGTCGTACCATGTTCTGCACAAATAATGCTCTACCATTGGCTCCCCGGAAGATGCCTCATTAGCACTTCGTGCTCCTGTAGTATTTTCTACACCCCACGGCCAATCGGTATCATCAATACTACACTCTGTACGACCAGTTGAATTATCGACAGCTTCATTCCGGTATCGAAACTTAAGTGGTAATCCACCGTCGCCTTTGTTGTTATCAATAAAGGTGGTAAAACTGTCATCCAGAAAACCTCGGCCTGCTTCATAATATTTACCCCCGCTGCCCCCTAAAAATGGATTTCCATAAGAGGGAGCTCCTGAATAGAGATAAGCACAAGGAGTCGGGCCGGGGTTATTCCAGTCATTCCAATTGGCCCAACTCTCTCCGGAAGTTTTCCAGGCAAACCATTGCCTCCACCATCTCACTGAAGAGAAATTGGTCATATCATTTGCAAATGCATTTTTATCAGGGTTTGATGCTTTAAAAATATCATTTCCGGACGGGTTTGTTGGGTGAAGTGATGCCGGGTCAGCCGGATCGCCCCGATTACTTAGATCTTCAAAGGGGTTACCGCCTGGAGGAAAAACTTCCGGATAAGTTGCAGTGGTCAAAGAATCTGTAGTCGCCATTGACAAACCAAAAATTTGTCTGAATGTAGAAAAACCAATATTAATGTCTTTAGACAGCGTATCATCATTTAAAATACCAAAAAAAGCCTGTTTACTTTGATAAAGCTTTGAACTCGGCTGGTTTCCAGGCAGGTTTGAATGTCCCCTACTCAGGAAACTCCCGCTACTATTCCATGGTGCGGGTGCTACCTGAACACCATCAGGATTCCATTGATCGAAGCCGATATCATCAAAGCGATAAAGTTCATCACGCTCTACCCCATCACCATCGATATCCACTGATGGATAAGTAACATCATTCATTTCACGATTCATCGAAAATGCCGTGCTGAATATAATCATTAAATTAGGCGCGACGGTGGTAGTGTTATTAGCTGCTTTAGCACTAACTGTTGTCAATAAGCTCGCTATTATAGCGACACTGCATATATGATAAACACGCATAATTTCGATCCTCTTATCGTATGAAATAGAGTTTTAAAGCCCTACATCGACATTAAATAAAGTCTGGATTTTCACGGTGGTATTTTCTTCCTGGCCATACCCCAGACTGGTCACTACAAACGTCGCCACCAATCCACCTGGGGCGCCACTGCCTTCAAATCCCTGGCGTTGTTGAAGATCGTACAAAACCACTTGATGGCGTGGGTCTTTTGCAATTTTACTGCTTCCGCCAAAAAGAGCCGTTTTCTGAGTATTCGTTAACACTTGATTTCTTACACCTGAGGCTTCCCAATCTACTGAAGGGCGCTCCCAAGGCAGGGCATTACTGGAGTCCTCACTGACATCATCCTTGCAACCATTCGGCAAATCAGTCGAGTCTGTCTCTGAAAACAGATCACACCATTGAGTAGTATTTATGTTAAAAATATTGCCATCGACACTATCAAATACATTTTGTTCTGCCCAGGACGCTGTAGTTTCTGCGGTTTGAAAAGCGACTTGTCTATCCTGGGCATTTTTAGCCATACGCTCTTGTGTACGCGTACTATGTGTTGAACTCACACCTAACAATGTAACGACTAACAGCACTAACAGACTAACCATTAGAACAGCACCATTTTCTTTTTTGATATCAACCATCACAACTCCTAATTTCTTAACGTCACAGTTGTTGTCACAACGCGTCGCCGCATACGGTCAGTAAATGGCCCACTCGCTGTTCCTAAAAGAGTATAGTTTTGTGTCAGATCACTGGCCTCTACAGCAATCGTCGTATTAAATAGCAGCGCCAAACGCACACTCACTACTGTCGCCCAATCTGTGATAGCCGCTGCATTGGCATAACGATTAGCAGCGTTATCAGCATCATCATCCACGCCATACAAAATCTGCATATCATCAACACCTTCCGCCAATGCCTGTTCGGCCACCGCTGTCACTACAGATGCTGTAGCCGCATCAAGCACCTCTGATCTACACATTAAGCGACCGCTACTGATATAAAAGCGTATATTCGTCACCTTTCCTGCTATCAAAACACTGCCAAGGCAATTATCTGATGTACCAAGAATACTTCCCAGATAACGAAAGGTCACTGAATCAGGAGTACCACTCCCACCATTAACGCCTTGAATAACCTGCCCCGCAATAACAGCTGGTACTGTCGGTGCTGGTGCCATCAAAGTTCCACCAATGCTCAGTGGGAAATCATCGTCTACTGTGTTGAATGAGGCATCCCGATACCCTGTCAAGCGCATATAACGCCCAATCATATCCAGAGCAAAGCGTGAATTTTCCTGTAAAATTGAAAAGCCCTCGTTCGATTGATGGGACAATCGATGACTTTGAAAAGCCTGAATAAGCCCAGCGGTAAGAATCATTCCGACAATCAAAGCCACCATCACTTCGACTAAAGAAAAACCACGCGATTGAATAAACAGTGATTTCATAAAGTAAACCTGAAATTATAACTCTGTGCTGATCCTTCAAGATCATTCCAGGTGATTGTTACGGTATGAGGTGAAGTTTCAGTGCATGGGACTTCATTGCATGTAATCGTTCCTGCTCCAGAAGGCAAATACTCTGAAAGTGCGGATAACCAGCCATATTCAGATGCAGCAATATTAGCTAAAGCAAATTCGGATTCAGTGCATGTCGTTGCAGTCCCCGGGAAAATGGTAACGCAATTAAAAGCCAGCGGAGTATCGCCTTCATCTCCTGTCACTGCGGCATAAGCTCCATTACCCACAGCGACTGGATTAGCACGCATTCGATCGGCAATGTCATAGGCCAGAAACACAGCCTGACTACGCAGGTAGGCATTGCTGTTATTTTGGGTACTTGTTATTTGCAAGGCAGCCACACCCAGAATACCCACACCCAAAACCGCCATCGACACCAATACTTCAATCAGTGTAAAACCTTTGTTTTTCATATTCATCAAGTACATGAATTCACTGCAGCATTCACATCAGAATCATCACCTTCGACTGTTCTGATGCGCCCAATTTGAGAAATTGTGATAACACGAGCCTTGCCTTTATCTGTTGCAAAGACTTTTATTCGGTCATCACAGAGAATAAGTTGTCCATTAGTGGCAGTAGCATAACCAGAAGCCCGAAAAGTCACACGATCAATCACTGAACCGAACTTGCCACGCATGGTTCTGCTTGCACCTTCCAAAGGCGCATGAATTTGAAATGGGGTTTCATCCACAGAAAGATCAGTGGAATAATCAACAACATCATCCGCATCTCTGTCTACAAAAGCGACCCACCCCTGCTCCCATCCTCCTGAGGTCGTGCAAGCAGGCTGCGCCACTGTTGGGTTACTACTTTTACATACAGTCACTCGAACGCCTTGTTTTAGTGCTTCACTTCGAGCCATATTTAAGGTGCGAACAAATTCATTAACCGCAGCTGTCATACGATTATTACTCACGGTGCTTTGAAAGCTCGGTATAGCGACCATCATCACAATGCTAGCGACTGAAAGGGTGACCATCAGTTCAATCAATGAAAAACCTGTTAAATACCTCCCTGTCTGAATCGTACTACTTTGCATACGAACGTTAGCCTCAACTTATGCACAACGGATTATGTTAACTACGTACGTATTTAATATCGTTCGCTCTACTGAAAACTTGAAACCCAATGAGTTATGATCCACCAAGAGAATGAATATGACTAAATACAAATCACATGGATTTACTCTGATCGAACTGATGATTGCGCTTGCCGTCCTCGGTATTATCACAGCCATCGCATATCCAGCGTATCAGGATCAAGTGCGCAAAACCAAGCGCACTGATGCGATCATTGCCCTCACTGAAGCTGCACAACTTCAAGAACGCTGGTTTACCCAAAGTGGCAGCTACACTAATGATATCGCCCAGATTGGAGGCAGCACATCGGATAATGGAAATTATACAATTTCTATCTCCATACCCACAGGTGCCACCTGTAATTCTGGCAGTAAATTTTATTGTTATAACTTGACTGCCATACCTCAAGGCGCGCAGGCAAATGACAATGCGTGCAAAAATTTCTCACTGGATC
The DNA here is from genome assembly GCA_964468225.1 of uncultured Gammaproteobacteria bacterium. Taxonomy (GTDB): domain Bacteria; phylum Pseudomonadota; class Gammaproteobacteria; order JAADGQ01; family JAADGQ01; genus S141-38. Next base: position 7,642 of record CAYXVC010000015.1, on the reverse strand, counting down.
ATACGGGTAAAAAAGAGATCAGTGGCACGGGTTCTGCTTCAAACTGCTGGTAGGTGATAAAGTTTATGATAGTATTGAAAGGTAATACTTAATAATAATCAGGAATTCACTATGGCTGTATCGGTCAAAATTAATGATAACTTGAAAAGCCGCGTCCAACATCTGGCGGATATACAACACCGCTCATCTCATTGGATCATGTGCGAAGCGATTCGTGACTACGTTGAGCGCGAGGAAGCCAAAGAAAACTTTAAGCAGGAGGCCTTAGCTTCCTGGACGGCTTACCAGGAAACAGGTCAACACCTAACAGGCCTGGAAGTACGTGACTGGTTGAATACCTGGGGTACAGATAAAGAGACTGAAATCCCCCAGTGCCACAAATAATTATCACGGAAGATGCTGCGCATAGATTAGAGCGCTGCCGACTATTTTTAGCAGGGAAAAACCCTCAAGCGGCGATCCGTGCAGGTCAAACGATAGAGCACCATTTCAGACTTTTGGAAACAGAGCCGGATATCGGCAGGCCTCTGGACGATACCCCAGAACTACGCGAGTTAATCATTACATTTGGTAGCTCCGGTTATATAGCACTCTATCTCCATGAGATAAAATCTGACACCGTGTATGTGCTTGCCTTCCGATATCAGAAAGAAGCAGGCTACTAAATTGCATTAATCTAAAACTGATACAAAATACCGAAATTCACATTCAGAATATCTTCATCCATCGCGACATTCGAAATTTTAGCATCCATTGAAAATTGCTGAATAGCGAAACGGGCCACCAGATTACGCCCAACCTCATAGTTCAACCCACCTCCAAAAAAAACATCAACACTGGAATCATTAGCAGTGCCAACGTCGTAGTCCCAATTGGCAAGCCCCACCTGTACAAAGGCCGTTAATTCATTCGACAGATCAACATTAGCCACTACACTGCCATAAATTGTGCTGGCCTCACTCTTTACTGAGGCAGCATCAACATCACCAAAATCGACAAAGCCCAACTCAATAGACAATAATTCATTTAATGTCATCCCACCAAAAATAGAGAATGAAGGTGAACTGTCGTTCGCCAGATCGTACTTGGCACTTCCCAGATTAATACCGATATAGGGCGCAAAACCCTGACCTATTTTACTGTGACTGACAACAATATCTGAATCGGCTGCTGCACCAACAATAGGTGATGCCAATACCGCCACAGCGGCAAAAAAAACTTTTGATTGCACTTTCATTTCAATTCCCCGTCTTTATCACAACCCAAACAGCGATTTTTCGCGCTGTTTGCGAATCTCTTTTTCATCAGACCATTCGATCATTCCACTTTCAAGATGCATGACCTTCAGTGTAAATTTGTAATAGACATCCTTCACACCACTGCTCTTTTTCACAATACTGCTCAAGTTGCCATACATCATATACTCAGCTCCGATCTGACGGCCGATTTGCACCGCACTGCTACGATCGACCATACCACTTTCGTTCTGAAACGCTAACTGTTCGCTCACCTCCGCTACTTTGGTCATATCGACAAAACGGAATTTTCCGGAACGCAGAAGGCGGGTAGAAATTGTATCAGTGATCGACTCTGTATCGATATGCTCAGTAGTCTTGTTCTTGACCTTTTCGACAAACATGACCGGACGACGCTCGCGGGTCGCTTCTATAATCGGTGGAAAAGCTAATAATGAGTCGACCATTTTGGCGGCAATTTGTTGTAAATCCGTAGAACCAAACTCAACACTTGTTGTTTCAACCTCGGTAGCATCCTTATAACCCACCTTGTTCGCACAACCTTGCAATAGCAACAGCGATGCTGTTGCCAACAATAACCCAGTCAGAATTGAACATTTTTTCATCAACATCTATTGCCCCTTTACATTTAGTCGGTAACTCTTCACAGAACTGTTTGGTGCAACACCATTCACGCTAATACTCTGTGCTCCATGCAAACTCACCGGAGTCCACCCATCGGTACCTGCCTCTACTTCAAACTCATCACCATCAAACCACGAAAAGCGATAGGACACTTGCTTATCGCTGCGAGTGAGATTCGTCAGCGTCAGCCTGACTTCAAGCAATCCACCCACTTCCCGGTTGCGCATATCTGAAATAGTAATTTTTTTGGCGAGTGCATCATTATGTATCAGCAGATGCTTTTTAACATCAGCAGCATCAGGCTGACCAATCGCCTCAATGCCCGAAGTGCTACAACTACTCAGCAACATCGTTAATAGCATTAAAGCAAACACCTTTGTATTATAATTGTTCATTCCGACTCTTTTCATTCGAACACTCCATAACATCGTGGATCAACTGCGTTTTCAGAGTTTCATTCTATAACGTTATCGCCCGCATGTGCAATCGGCCACCGACTGCAATGACATGCACTACCGTAGTCTGTCCAGCTACAACATGAACGTCTATTTCATTATTATAAAGCCCACCACTCAACGTCAACGTCTGTTGCCCCCCACCCACAACGGCATGCAGAATCTGCACCTCGGCAGGTAACGTCAACCAACTGCGCAGATCAGCACGATTTAATAACAACTGCCCCCACTCCACCAGTGCACCAAAGAGATTGTCATGATGGCGACCATTAAAACGCTCACGGGCAATGGCGCGTAACCCCTGCCGAACAATCATTCCTGGGAGCCTCTCTTCTAACGCCTTAGCCGCCATTGCAGAGATTTCGACGATCGTCTCGGTTTCGCCAAGACGCTTACCACTGAGCCCAACAACCAGTGAACGATAGTTTTTCACCCGATGAACGTAGGTCGGAAATACCATATTATTAGGCACTCCGTACGGATCGAGAAAGAGATTTACTTCCCGTTTTTCTGGTGCATAACCCTGTTCATAAAGCACCACAAGTCTACCTTTCCCCTTGGACAGAGGTGCCATTTTCCCAGTAACAACCCAATCCTTGGTTCGTTCAAAATCGCTCTCCATTCCGAGTCGCTGTGCCAAACGTGCTACATCACCACGCAGATAACTGTTATCGGGATAGATCTCCAGAGCCTTTTTATAGTCGATATAGGCATCATTGTATTCACCATTAATCTCATAAATCAGCCCCGATATATAGAAGGTATAAGCATTTTGAAAAGAGTTTTTGACTTTGGATGAAAGTGAAGTTAACGATGAAAATTTTTGTTTATAATCCCTGTTTTTAACAAGGATCATCGCTTTGTCTCTGGTTTTTTTGTCCTGTTGTTCCGCCTCAATCAGATCATCCTCATATTCAAGCAATGCCTGTTGCTGCTCAAGATTGGCACGCCGCACTTCAACAGCTGCCGCTTCAAGGTTTCGCTGATTAAGGAAATTCAGCGCCTGAAAATTGTGAACAAAAATTCGTTCATAGGTCTCACCACGATACGGCACCGCATTTTCATTCAGCACCACCGCCCCAACCTTGTTGACAGCACCTGAAGCGGTAATTTTTGCCGCAGCTTCGTTAGCTTCAAACAGATCCAGCACCTGTTCAAAATCCTGAACACTCGCTTCGATATTCCCGGCAATCTGGGAGATGCGCCCCCGCTCCATTAGATAGAGCATTTTGTCCGCACCCTGACTCTGTTTTTTCAGCAACATCTGCGCTGAAGAAAATTCACCTGCCATAATTTGCTGTTTGATGATTCCCACCTGTGAAGGGTAAGGGCTAAAGACTGAATTGGTGGCACAACCGCTCAACAAAACGGTACAAAACAAAATCACCCATATCACCACCCCCTTCACTTTCATCTGTACTCCTGCTACCAATAAGCTCATCACACTCGTACTATAACGCCTTGAGAAGATGACTGCACATCCACGATTGGGTTGTGGGTCAAGCAAGATTAAAATACCCTTCCCAAAGTGTGCCACTGCGCTGATAGTTCCCACTTGAGGCTTCAAAAAAGCAATATAAGCGCATCGTCACCGACTCTGGACATACGCGGCAGAGCTTCAATTTTCTGGAGGATTTGCTCGGGGTGTAGATCTGAAAAAGCAATCACTCTTTTGTGATAGGTACTGTGCTGATATGATTATCTATGGCTTCTATCACATGGCTATAAAGTGGTAAGTTTGATTTTTCTTTTTGCCAATGTTCATGAAAAAGATCAACAGTTTCTTTTGCGGTATCCAGTACGATTTTTTCAGGAAGTCGGGCTTTGGCGGAAAGGTGTTTTAATTCGTTCAGTGAGAATTCATCAAAACGCTTGGTTCTGCTGTATTTTAGTGCTGCTTTATTATCAGCAATATAAGGGATGGTCGAAACAAAGTCATAAGCAGGCGACAATTGTGCATTTCGTTTATTCGGGTAAATAAGAGACCAGTTTTTTAGGTGCATATCCGCATTACCAATCAACGTATTGAAGGTTAATCGGCGGATAAATTCTACAATATCCTTCTCACGACTTTCAGCTGCAATGACTTGAGCAATGTTGCTTGATCGGGCTTTTTTATATTTATCTCTGGGATAAACATCGAAAACTTGTGCGAAATCTTCAATGTGAACAGGGCTTCCATCTTCAAGGCGGTCAAAACGCTTTATAGCAAATGCTTGGCCTTGAGTATTAGTGATACCCGTTGGAAGATTGCCCACGTCATTTATATTAATTAAATTAATGGGCGGAACATCCATGCCAATGAGTTTTGCGAGCGTCATCATGGAGTATTCATTCTCTGGCACGCCGGCGAACTGTGCAGATGGTAATTTGACAATCCATGAACCGCCCATTCCTCTGGCGGGAATGGTTAAGCCTCCTCTCGCTTCACTGATTGCTGAAAATTTGAGTTGTACTCCGGCAAGTGAGAAGCGAAGGGCGTTATTGTTGCTGCCTTTGCTTTCTTCGATACTGTAATCCAGAGCATTAGTTCGCACCTCATCATAGGGAGTTACAGTAATAGCACCGGGCAAATCCATGCCTAATGCCTGTAGCAAAAAAAACTCTCTTTCGGATTTCACTCCTGCTCGTTCAGATAAATAATCACGCAAATGGCCTTCCGGTAGCAGGTTTGAAAAAAAAGGCATTAATCGGGTTTGTGTCGGTTTGAATTCGGCAATCAATTCCCCGAATGAATCTTTGAAGCGCAGCCCAAGAGTATGTCTTTTTGGGTTTTCGATATAGGATTCGTTAAAAGAAAAGAGCGAACGATCATGTCCTACATGGGTCAGAGAAGCTATGTTTTCATTGTGTAGCCGAATATTAAGAACGGTGACTTCAGCCATTATTCATCGTCCTCATCAAGGCTGTAAGCCGGACGCGTTAGTTCACTTTTTGTATTTTTGTTGGCGCTCCCTACAATTGCATTGACTGCGGCGAGGGACTTGCGCGGTATGAGTGTTAGTTCCAAATCTAAAACCCGAGTAATGGCGATGAGGCTTGAAAGCCTTAAATCAACGTTACCATTTTCGATTTTTGAAATGTGGCCTTGTGGAACACCTGATTTGGCGCTGAGATCACGCTGGCTAAGCCCCTTACTCTTGCGAGACATTTTAAGTTTTTTGGATATATACTCTGTCGAATAATTCATTTTGATGCATTAATATATATTAAGTAACTATTAATATATATTAATGCAAATCAAATAGCACCCTTTGAGCAATGTGCAATTTCTCTAAGAACGTTGGTGGCATAGCTTCCGTCGGCGCTGTTGCTGAAGGCCTACGTATTCAAGCCCCGTCAGTCAGCCACTGTGTTTTGACAATATTTTTTGCTCGAATTGAAGCTCTCAATATTTGGGGTCAAATTAAAGCCCCAACTCATCTTGCGCTCCCGGTGCAACAATCAGCTTACGGCGTTTTTGGAATTTTTTAATTTTAGGGTCGAAGTTTGCCATCACGTCTTGATACTGTTCGCGCAAAAAGTGATCGGCCTCTTGTTTAGCCTTAGCCACCAAACGTTCCAACTCTTCGTTGGAACGTTGCAAAGCCCGACAATCTCGCAGAAAAGTCTGGAAGTGAATACCTTTGGCTGCCTCGGCATTTTGCACCACAAGATCAAGGTTAGGATCACCGTAAACACTCTTCGGCAGCAGGTAAACTCCTGTGCTCGTTTGCTTGTGGCACTGCTCATCCATCTTCTCAATCAACGCCGCCTCATAGCGATAACAGCGTTTTCTTAGCTCATCGAGCGGGTCTTCAAGGCCATTGGCGTCTACCCGCATATCCCAACGCACACCACCTTCATCGCTCTCTCCGTGGTGAGGCCCTTCTTTGTAAGTATGGGGAATCAAGCTGTCGACCTGCTCATTAATAAATTCTTCAACTTCACTGTGCAGATAAAAACTCAGTGAGCTGATGGTAGCATAATAGAAACAACCATCATCAATAAACCTTGCCCAGCGATGTACTAGATAGAGACGATAGGGTTTGATTTGATAGGGTGCAGAGCCTTCCTTGTCCGCCTCCTCTTTGCGCGCCTGCTGCTGGAAGTTGAAGTCGTCAAGATCATAGTCGTAGAGGGTATTGAAATCTTGCAGCGAACGCCCTTCAGCAAAAAACTCATTTAAACAAAAAGCATTTTCGCCAATACCCCGCAGCAACGTGGTGTAAGCGTTGTAGAGATTCTTCTGCTCATTATCGAGCTGCTCCCAAGCCGCATCACTCTGCTGCTCGGTCTCTGTTTTGATATTAAACAGTGCATCCAGCAAAAAGATCGCCATTTTTATTTGCAGCGCATCACTGAGCTGCAGACGAAAGCTCTCCTGTTCTTGAGGCGACAGGTTGAAATAGGCTGAATTTAAGCGCATTAACAAACGATTAAAAATCGCTGTCTCGGGTTGTATCTTCATAACACCGAACTCTAATAGAAACGCAAAAACAGTACAAGGAAAAACAACCTCCAAAGAGGATTAATTATACTATGGTATTGCGCACCATAATATAATTATGGCATTATAGACCATAATGAAAGCTAAACGTATATTTTATAAAAAGCAGTTTTTCAGAGGCGGTCTCGTGGAAATGGTCGTTTGGGCTTTACCAGAAGCCGACGAAGAACGACCTCATGGTATTAAGTATCGGCTCTATTATGGCCGGGATGGTAAACGCTTGGTGGGTTATGATAACGAACGTGGTAAAGGTGATCATAAACATGTTGGTGATAAAGAAATGCCTTATCAGTTCGGGTCGATAGAACAGCTAATTAGTGACTTTTGGAACGATATCGAAACATTTGAGGTAGAGTGATGATTAAAAAATCAAAGAACATTTTATATATTGAAATAACCTCGATGGCTGAATCGCTAAAGCAGTTCAAAAATGCGTTTAAACGTGCCGAAAAGGGAGATGATTCAGAAACCTGTAACAGCATTGGTTTTGAAAGCATGTCAGAACTGTCCGCTGTTTTTACGCCGAAGCGGTGGGAGTTGATCGCACGTCTAAAACAGAACGGGCCTTGTAGCATCAATGCATTGGCACTTTCTTTAGAGCGGAATTACAAGAATGTGCATACTGATGTGGGTACACTCATGGAGGCGAGTGTTATCAAGTTAGACGACAACAACAAAATTTCTATACCGTGGGATGAAATTGATGTGCATTGGTCGTTAGCTGCGTAGGGCCCCAGTTTTGTTACCTAAATTCTTTTTTGGTCGGCCTACTTTTCTGGCTGTCACTCGTTGATCCGTTAACGCCTCAACCTGCTTAG
>CAYXVC010000014.1:23713-30735 GCA_964468225.1 uncultured Gammaproteobacteria bacterium | reverse complement strand
CCTTTACTGGCATACGTAATATTCGCATTCGCAATTTGTGTGGATAAAATAGAGTTATCCGTGCCGATATCATTGGGACGCACCACCCCTGAAAGCTTGATGTACTCTTTGCCTTGATTCATCTCCAGCACTTTTTGCCCTTTAATCACATAGTTTCCATTCGGCAAAACCTGAGTGATCACGGCTGCAATACTGCCATTGAGAGTATTGCTTTGAGTGCTATCACCTGAACCTGAAAATTTTCGACCAGCACTGAGGCTGGCGGAGAGATCGAACTGTGATTTGAATGAGGGCAGCGTTCCAAGAATAGTCGGGGCTGCCACGCTCACTTCACTATCCTTTTTAGTCGTTGTGCTGGCTTTTTTGGTAGCCGCCGTTTTTTCAGCGAGCTTAACATTGATAATATCACCCACACGGCGACCTTTTTGATCTTCAAATAATCCACCAGAACTGAATTCATAAATAGCCCCCGGCGTTGTTTCTACGGGTGTTATTTCTGGATACACAAATTCATCTGCATCGACCAATCCGGACTTGTTGGGAATATGGCTGCAACCTGAAATAAACAGTGCCAATCCCAGATATATAACATACTTTATATTCAATTCAGGCATTACAAATTATTACTCACGTATTGCAGCATTTGATCGGTAGCGGAAATGACTTTGGAGTTCATTTCATAAGCGCGCTGGGTTTCAATCATATTCACCAGCTCTTCAACCACATTGATATTTGAGCTTTCCAAAGCTCCTTGCAATACCGTACCAGCACCATTCAAACCCGGTGTTGATGACGATGGCGCACCACTCGCCGCAGATTCAATGTAAAGATTTTTTCCTACGGGTTGCAGCCCTGTCGGATTGATAAAATCAGCCAGCTGAATATTACCCAATTGTATGGGAGCTGCGGAACCTGCCGTGGTTGCACTTACTATTCCATCCACACCTATCGTGACGCTTAATGCATTTTCAGGCACGGTAATCGCGGGCTGAAGCGTATAGCCGTTCGAAGTCACGACCTGCCCCTGACTATCCACTTTAAAGTTGCCATCACGAGAATAAGCCAAAGAACCATCGGGCTGTAAAATTTGAAAAAAACCACGCCCTTCAATTGCAACATCCAGCGAATTACCTGTCTGAATCATGTTGCCTTGTGTATGCAACTTATCAGTCGCTACTGTTCTCACACCCGTGCCCAGAGAGAGGCCCGAGGGAATCTGTGTGTCTTGTGAAGATTGTGCGCCTACCTGACGAATATTCTGGTAAAAAAGGTCTTCGAAAACAGCGCGTCCTCTTTTAAATCCTGTGGTATTCACATTGGCCAGATTATTGGATATCACCGACATTCTTGTTTGCTGTGCATCCAACCCTGTTTTAGCGACCCATAATGCTTGATTCATACTGATTTCCTTTTATTGATACGGCTTTAATTAGCCTTGCAAACGCAGTAACGCTGCGGATGCTTTATCGTTATCTTCCGTGGTTTTCATCATTTTGATCTGCATTTCAAACTGGCGGGACAGTGTGATCATTTTGACCATGGCATCCACTGAATTCACATTACTGCTTTCCAGATGACCCGAAACCAATCGGACATTGGCATCAGGGGGCGCAACAGCGTTATCTCTTAAACGTAACAGCCCGTCTTCTCCTTTGACCAGATCCTCTAACGGCGGATTCACCAGTTTAATACGATCAACAATCGCCAGTGCAGCCGCAGATTGGCCAAGCGGCAACATCGTAAATGTGCCATCTGAACCCAATTCAACTTTTTCAGCAGGAGGCAGTGCAATAATTCCATTATTGCCTTTCACTGGATAACCCGCCCCCGTGGTGACAACGCCGCCACTGGCAATGCGCAGATCACCTGCTCGTGTATACGCCTCACCACCGTCTGGGGTTTGCACTGCGATAAAACCATAATCTTCAATCGCAACATCCAGCTCCCGCCCCGTGCTCACCACTGCACCTGGCGTAAAATCAATGCCAGTACTTCTCTCGGAAGTATAGGTGCGCGTCTGCCAACCTGAACCCGACAACGGCATACTTGAAAAAGCTTCCATGTCGGCACGAAAACCGGCGGTATTAGCATTGGCTAAATTGTGTGCGTTCACCGTTTGAGAACGCATCGTCTGTTTCGCACCGGACATTGCAATGTAAAGCATTCGATCCATGTTATGCCTCCAAACCTCTAAAGATCATCTTCATTAACGAATATTAATAATGGTCTGGGTGATCGTATCCGCGGTAGAGATCACCTGAGAATTGGCCTGAAAATTTCGCTGTGCAGTAATCATGTTGACTAACTGTTCCGTCAAATCAACATTCGATCCTTCCAGTGCGCCTGATTGCACCAAGCCCAAACTGGATGAACCCGGAGCCCCTACCAGAGGAGTCCCAGAATCGAAACTTTCAGCCCAGGAAGTATCTCCTAATGGACGCAAACCTTGAGGGTTACGAAAGTTAGCTAATGCCACTTGTGCTTCCACTCGCGTCTGACCATTGCTGAAACGCGCCAGAACCATTCCGGTATCATCAATATCAATACCGCTTAAACGACCTGTTGTGAAACCATCCTGAGACAGATCATTAACATTGAATCCGCCCCCATATTGCGTTAATCCTGCATAATCAAGCTCCAGCGTCATATCGGCCGCGCCCCCTCCAGGACTATAAGGCGCTGTAGTAATTGATGAAGGCGGTGCAGGCACACCATTAATGGATAATAGTTGTCCGCCCGTTGAAAAATTCAGCAGATCAGAACCGTTGGCTTGCCCTCCAGGAATTTGAGTGCCACCAATATAGGTATAGCTTTCCCACTCGCCTGGCACTGCTGTTTTACGGTAATAAAATGAAGCCAGTTGGCTTGCACCGAGAGAATCAAAAACAGTCAATGATGTTGATCGGTTATAACTCTCTGCATCGGTGACAGAAAAATCACGTTGCACTGCACCATTCGCCAGCGCGGTAACATCGGATGCACCCACTCCTACTGCTTGTGAAATAAGCCCCGTGGTATCAATTGTGATCGGAACGAAAGGTTGACCTGCTGCGCCATCCGGATCCCAATTCAGCGTTGTAACATCGGTTCCAACATCCACGCCCGTAGCTGTTGTTGCAGGCACCGTTGCAACACCACCCACCAATAGTTCAACATCCCAACTTGTCCCTCCAGTCGAGGTAAATTCTAACGCTGCGTTATTCACTTCATTGCCATAACTATCAAAAATACTGAAAGGAGCTGTCGTATAGGGTGAATCACTGGTATCCAGAATCGCACCACCAAACTGAATATCAGAAGAGGCCATGGACGCACCAGACACTTCTGCATCTGCATTTAAATTCAGCCCCAAATCAACGGAGGAGGTTGCTCTTGGCGAAAGATCATCGGTACGAAGCTGGATACTGCCTTGTGCCCCTGTGACGTTACCGAGATCGTCCACCATATAACCCGTCAGTTTTTGATCTGAGCTATTCACAATAAAGCCATCATTATCGACACCAAATGCACCTGCGCGACTGTACATAATCGAGCCATTGTCATCCAACCTGAAAAAGCCTTGGCCACTAATCGCCAGATCAAGTGCATTATTAGTAAACTCTGTGTTTCCCTGAGAAAACTGCTGGGCAACACTCGCAACTTTCACCCCGCTGCCCACTGCATCCGATGCTGTGCCCAAATTGGACGAAGCATAAATATCTGCAAATTCAGTCCTGGATTTTTTAAACCCCGTGGTGCTGGCATTGGCAACATTATTACCAATAACTTGTAAATCCTTTGAAGCTGCGTTCAATCCACTTAAAGCAGTACGAAATGGCATAATACTTCTCCTTATTACTTGATCTGTTTAACTTCATTAAATGCGGCAGCGCCGAGACCTGCTAAATTCACCATCAGCCCCTGACTACCACGGCCTAATGTGACACTTTCCACTTGAGCTTCAATCACAGTATTCAACGCTTGATCCTTTCCATCAATCAGCGCCTGTGCTGTTACTATATATTTTCCAGCCGCAGCTGATTCTCCATCACTGCCGATGCCATCCCAACTGAATGCAACTTGCCCCGACTCTTTAGCACCTAAATTGAATTGTTTCACCACATTGCCGCTTAAATCCGAGATTGTCACCCGAACTTCAGGGCTGCTTGCGGGCAGCTCTAAAGCACCATTAAATCCACCTTCCGTTCCCATATAAGCCGTATCACCCGAAAGCTGGACGGTGCGCCCAATCAAGCTAGAAGCTTGCAATGCCTGATTCGAATAGAGTGAGTTACTTAACTGACTAAAAGAGTCGTTCAGTGTTTGAATTCCTGATGACGTACTAAACTGTGCCATTTGAGCCAGAAAATCACCATTATCCATCGGCTTCAATGGATCTTGATTGCTCAACTGGGATGTCATGAGTTTCATAAAATCATCTTGGCCCAGCTCCGTTTTTTTCTTGCCTGCCTGTTGAGAAATACCGAGCTGGTTGATCATGCTGTTATCAATGTGTGTTGACATTTTATATACCTGAATTTATCGACCAATATTTAATGTATTCATCAACAACTGCTTTGATGTATTCATCACTTCGATATTGTTTTGGTAAGAGCGAGAGGCAGAGATCATGTTGGCCATCTGTTCAATCACATTAACATTTGAAGAGTAAACGTAGCCCTCGTCATCGGCCAGAGGATTATCCGGTTCAAAGCGCTTTAATGCCTCTGCGTTTGACTCCAGAATATTAGTCATCCTGACCCCGACATTTTTACCATCGAATTCATTCATTGTGGCTTCGAAAACCGGCTCTTTTGCGCGATAAACATCTTCAGCCTTACCTGCCGTATTCCCTGCATTTGCAAGATTACTTGCGGTAATATTCAAGCGATGAGATTGCGCACTCATGCCTGAACCTGAAATATTAAATATATTTAAAAGTGACATAATTATTCCCCTTTAAGGGCCCCTTTAAGGCTTTTAATACGGCCATTCAAAAATGTAAGTGTTGCTTGGTAACGCATGGCATTCTCGGAAAATTCCGCTTGTTCTACGTGTGTTTCAACTGTATTTCCATCGAGCGAAGGCTGAGTCGGAACCCGGTACATAAGATCTTCACTATTCGAAGTCGCCAGAGTTGCATTTGAAATATGTCCTGAAGAGGTTGTTTTAAGCTGTATTGCTGTTTTTGATGCCTCTTTCAGCGCACTGGAAAAATCCATATCACGAGCTTTAAACCCCGGTGTATCTGCATTCGCAAGATTATTGGCCAATACCTCAGCGCGACGTGAACGTAACACGAGTGTGTCAGCGTATTGTCCTAAAGCACCACTAATATTATTTGGCATCACCGCCTCCTGTTTCATCTTGTGAATAAACAAAGCAAGCACCGTGCCAATAGATGGATATCTATTAAAAACAGTAGGTTAAAATGGGAGAGTGATTTTTCTTAAAAGAGATGCGGCAATGGCATGCCGGTATGTGGCAATGATGGTAACGTGGTTTAAGAGCGTGGGAATGGTGTAAATTTGATAGGGTGCGCTGTGAAGCACACCCTTTTTCGGTTATTTATCAGCTTTCAAATTATGGACAAATGGCATCCACCCATAAAAATTCATAATCATTTCCTACAGTAAAACACTGAGAGGTTGTATATGTTGCCGAACCAGTAAAAGCACCTGTTCCTTCCCCGGAAACGGAACCCTTGCTAACCTTAATAACATCACCTTGAGGTTTAAGCTCAGTATTTTGAGCAACATCAATACTCAAACGACTATCGGTGCTAATCCAATCTCCAAAAATGGCAAATACATCATTAACATCCAACACCATGGAAAATGCATTATCAAACAAAATAGTCTCGCTTACTCCATCTACGGTAAAACCAAAAGTATCCAGTGCCAAATTAAGGTCAACAAGGTCATTAGCTTCTAACGCAGCTGGATCAATCACATTAAAAGTAAATGGGCCACTGCCTATTCCAATATTAGTAAACACCAGTTTATCTCCCCCTGCTTCAAGATCAGCTTTTAAGGTCAACCCCTTAAGGTCAAGCTCGGCTCGCTGAACGCTTCCGCTGTTATTATCAGCTGCATCTATAGGAAACAGAGCCTGCACTGCCGCCAAAGCAACTTCCATAGAGGCGGTCTTATCTGGAGCATTAAGGGTAAGTTCGAGCACTTTAGGTGTCGCTGCCACATGAATACGGGCCTCTTCACCTGCAGTGTTACCCATGATATTGATAGCTTCTTCAATCGATAATGTTACCTGACCATAATCAACCCCCAATTCGGTAAAGGTCAATCTTGTTACACCTTCAAAGGTAGCAGGCAAGATATCATTGGAACCTTCAGTTTCGGCAATGGATTTCAACTGGGCAAGATCGGTCTCAAAATAAATGCTATTAGGTGCATATCCAATAACGACCATTGAAAAACCATTGTACTTGATTGCTACAGTTCCCTCATCTTCTGAAATAATGGTTAACACTAATGTGACATTTTCAAACATATCGACACATTCAGCCATCGCCATCGCACTTTCAGCATCCGTCAATTCCAACAAATTGCCTAGCAACTCATCTTCGCATAAAGTATTTGCATCCGGAGTATAAGTAATGGTGTTGCCACTGCGTACACCATTGCTCAAAAGTTTATCCAAAGCAGATTCTAGCTGGTGATCCATACCATTAGCACCAACCCCCATAGAACGAATAGATAAACGTCGGCTTTGTGTGCTATTGCCGGCTCCATCTATAATCGTTTGTACCGCGGTTGCATTGTCAGCCAGACCACCCGCCGCACCAAGAGTCGTATTAATATTATTTACAATTCCCTGAGTTGCCGCTGATTTAGCTTGTACATCTGTGACAGAAGATGCATCGTCATCATCATTAACACAACCCACCAATAAAAATAATGGAAGAAAAACCATCATCATTTGCTTTTTTATTTTAATATTTTTCATCATATTTCCTCGTTACTATGTTCAGCATAAAAAATCAAGTAATAAATATATACTAACAGCTTCTATCATAAACTGGA
>CAYXVC010000014.1:0-23613 GCA_964468225.1 uncultured Gammaproteobacteria bacterium | reverse complement strand
GGACAGAAAAAAGAGACCACTGTCACCCGAATGCTTATTTGCTTCGCGTTATCGCGAGATAATTTAGGCCAGATTGCCTCTAGACATGATTTAACTATATAGCGGCATCCACAAGCCGTAACGCCTGTCTAATCACTCCTGTGGCATCCATCATCATACGAATGGCTACCGGGTAGTCCCCTTTTGAGGCTTTATTACGTGCTTCCTCAAACATCCACCTGGCTTTATTATCAAGTTCCATCATGGTTTTCTGGATCAAATCGCCAGGTTTTTTAACATCAATTGCGACGGGGATCAGACCTTCATAACCTTGATAGCGGCGCAGTTCGTAAAAATACTCTTTTTCCGGCGTACTAATATCAAACTTTCTCACCAATTGTTTATTATTAAGCATACCTTGTAGCGACTGAGTCACAATGGACTGCGCTTGATTCAAGTCACTGATCGCCTTTTCATAATGGCCTGTATCAGCAGCAATGTCAGCTTGCTTTAATAGTTTATTTACCTCAATTTTACTGTATTCCCTGGCGCTATTTTTCTCATCAGAAAAACGTTCTTTATTTTCTTTCTGAGCATCGATGAATTTTTCAAGGCCGCTACGCAACGCTTCATAACGCACTTTGAAACGGGCAATTTCTTCAGGCTCTGCCGGCAATTCCCGCACAGTTTTCATAAAAATTTTCACTACTTTTTTGGTAAGATCGTCGGCCTTTTTTTCATTACCCGCTGCAATAGCCGTTCTGGCCTGATCCAGCATACGATGAAGTTGCTGTGCAATGTCACCTTTATTATATTGAACAAGCCGCTGCCCACTGCGTGATTCGAATAATTTTTCAAGGTATTCGAGTCGCTGCTCAGCACTCGTGGTGTCACTGACATCCCGAGGCTTTGCATGAAGAAAATTAGAAGCCATCACCAAACAGAGGGTAAAAACAACATAACCAACGGTTTTATCTAAAAGCATAAATAATGACTCTTTTTATCACTGAACATATTTCAGTATTTTTTAAAAATATCCATCTCATGCGACACAAAAATGCCTTCAAAACCACCCTGTATTGAATGTAGCGCTATCATATAGTTATCAGTTCACGAATTCGAGTCAGGTTTTGAATAACATGAAGAGGTTCTCAATAATTCAGGAGAATCCATGCCATTGAGAGATAAAACAACGTCATATTACCAACGCATGGAAAAACCTATGAAGGGCCCCTGGATTTTACTGGATGAGACACGAACTGAACGATAGCCCAGTGATAATGAAGCTAATGACTCCTTCACGAGCAGAGAAATTTCTGCATCTTTTATCCTGTTACCATTAATACGACTGGCCGTATAACTACCTTCAACGCCGAACCTTTCAGACCAGTGGAACAATAGTGGAAGAGTCACAGAACCTCCGCTTGTTTTGCTATTACCCTTCAGTATGGCTCGACCATACCCGATATTGACACCCACACGATTCCCCAGAGACATTCGGAACAAACCATGAATATAGCTCAAATCAAGCTCATTTGAAGGCTTCAAAGGGAACGACTCCCGAAATCTTGTTCGACGAAGATTGAGAGCCACCAGACTGTAACCAAACTCCATTTTAAGATCAACACCACGGACATCACCATTGGCATTCTGGTAGTACGTATCAAAACGAACGTAAGGGAGCAATGGCTCACCGATTACACGCGGAACAATACTGGGGGGAAAAGGCTCTGTACCATGAGTACGCGCAGCACTCATTTTACCCCATTCGACAGGCATCAACACCATCACCCCCATTGCCCTCCAAAAAAATTCATCCATAAAACAGTCTTGAAAAACACCACAATTATTGTATGAACTCGAATAAATAGAGTGGTGCCTATGATGTGTTTCACGGTTATCTTTTTTTGGTTTAGGTTTGTTTTTAGGTCTGGTAGTGACATTTTTTTCAAAATCACCCAAAACTCCAGAATGTTTCTTATTGCTCTCTTTTTTTGGTTTGGGTTTGGGCTTTGACTTACTTTTAGCTTTAGGTTTAGTGAGTACATTTTTTTCAAAATCATCTAAAATCCCAGCCACCAGATCAGGCGAAGAAAAAGAAAAAAATAAACAGACAATTAATACGATCTTGATCATTATTGTAACGGCTCAAAT
Source organism: uncultured Gammaproteobacteria bacterium (assembly GCA_964468225.1). Lineage (GTDB taxonomy): Bacteria > Pseudomonadota > Gammaproteobacteria > JAADGQ01 > JAADGQ01 > S141-38. Next base: position 21,480 of record CAYXVC010000014.1, on the reverse strand, counting down.
AGTGCTTTAAGATCATCCGCTGAAAGTTTTGCCTCCTCTTCTTTTTTAGCACCGCCATAAATGCCTTGTGCCAAAGATTGTTTTTTTGCTTGCATCGCAAGTATTTTTTCTTCCAAAGTATTTTCTGTAATCAGTTTATAAACGAAAACAGCGTTCTTTTGGCCAATACGATGCGCACGGTCGGTGGCCTGATTTTCTGCGGCAGGATTCCACCAGGGATCGTAGTGAATCACGGTATCTGCTTCGGCAAGATTCAATCCTACACCACCCGCTTTAAGACTAATAAGAAAAATTTTGGTTTGACCGCTTTTGAACTGTTCAATCGCTTCATCGCGCTTTCGAGTCTGACCGGTCAATTTACTGTAGGCAATGCCTCGCTCTTTCAGCGCCTCTTCAATAATAGCAAGCATTTTAGTAAATTGTGAAAAGAGCAAAATGCGCCGTCCTTCTTCCAGCATTTCAGGCACCATATCCATCAACAGTTCCATTTTAGCAGACTCTTTCACCGCTTGTGCCTGTTTGAGCGAGAGTATCGCAGGATCACAACAGGTTTGGCGCAATTTGAGCAGCGCATCAAGAATCATGATATGGCTGCGCGCCAAACCTTTGCTGGCGATGCTGTCACGTACCTTTTTCTCCATAGTCAACCGAATGCTTTCGTAAAGTGTCGCCTGTTTTTTACCCAAAGTGACTGTGCGAATAATTTCAGTTTTTTCCGGAAGCTCTTTAACCACCTCTGTTTTGGTGCGGCGCAACATAAACGGTGCGATACGTTTTGTTAAGCGTGCCCGCTGTTCATCATTACCATGCTTTTCAATCGGGTTGCGAAACAGCTGTTTGAACTGTTTTTCACTACCCAACAGACCGGGCATGGCAAAGTCAAACAGCGCCCACAATTCACCCAAATGATTTTCCATCGGTGTGCCCGTCAGGCAAAGGCGGTTTTCAGTCTTGAATTGGCGCACAACTCTTGCTGCTTTAGCGCGCGGGTTTTTGATGACCTGCGCTTCATCCAGTACTACATAGTGGTACTCATGAGCCAGCAGGTGTGATTCATCGCGCACCAATAACGGGTACGTGCTGAGTATCAAATCGTAATTTTCAATTTGATCAAAGTTCTGGTGGCGTGTCGGCCCTTGCAACACCAATACTTTCAGCTCAGGAGTAAATTGCTCGGCCTCACGCCGCCAGTTACTCATCAGGCTGGTGGGGGCTATAATCAGACAAGGCTTTTCCATGCGACCCTGAGTTTTTTCAAGAAGCAAGTGTGCCAGTGTCTGTACAGTTTTACCCAGCCCCATATCGTCAGCCAGTACACCACCAAAGCGATATTCACGTAAAAACTGCAACCAGTTCAAACCACTTAGTTGATAATCACGAAGGGTCGCCTGCAGTCCGTCGGGGACGACGGCTGTTGCAATACCTTTGAAATCCTTGAGCTTACGCCCAAGCTCGCGCAGTGCTTCACCACCTTGCCAACGAAGTAAAGCTTCGTTGTTTTCATCCAGCTCTGCCAAACGAGCCGCATCGAAACGGGACATTCTCAAAGAGCCATCATCGCTCAGACTATCACCGTTATAAAGTTCATAAAGCGTATCAATCACGGGCTTTATCTGCTCGCTGGGCAGAGTGAGGTATTCATGCCCACCCAATGGTAAAGTCAGAGTTTCAGGCAATGTTTCCTGATCGTACTCAGACAACAGTTGAACCACCAATGGCAGAAGAGGTACTTTTTTACCATTGACCTCGATATCAAAACGCAGATCAAACCAGTCATTCTCACTTTCAATCTCTACGTCCCAATCTTGCGATTGGTGAAACTTGAGATGAAAACTTTCGTCGGTCTTGATTTGCCACCCTTGCTGCTCAAGTTCCGGCACCATTTCTTCAATGAATTGCTGCCAACGCCCGGCTGATTCTGATACATTGTCACTGAAACTGGCAAAAGCGATATCGCCGGCTTCATTATCCATCGCATCAAAGCCCAATGAGAGCAGCAAGTCAATCGCATCTTCTTCTGCCAAAAGGTCACGATGCACTCGCAACAGTTTGTTATCAACCTCCAGGTTGCGCCACTCAGTTTGCGGGTGCAGCGACAATTCATAGCCACTATAGGCAAAGCGCAAACGAATCATATGAACATGGCGACCCGGTGATAGCATCTCTCCCATCAATATTAATACAGGTTGCGGCCGCTCATCTTCAATCGTGAGAATTTCCACCTCTCCCGGTGGTGGCAGTGGCAAACCTGGCAGAGCCGTAATCAATTTTCGACTAAATTCATCCGCCAACTCAAGAGGTACCGCAGGCACTTTCTGTAAATTTTCCAACTGTTCAAGTGAATAGGGCACATCAGACACAGCGCCAATCACCCCGTCATTTACGTCAAGATAGAGCTGAGGCTCAGTCAACAACAACTTGCCTGTCGGCTCAACCGACATTTGCAAAGTGACATTACTGTTTTCCTTCTGCCACTGCAGTTTGAGTGGACGCGCATCACTCAGTTGCAATGGTGAACTCTGGGTTGAACGCCAAAAGCAACGACCCGTCTGTAACAGTTTACTAAGCACAACAAAACCAAGTTCACCATAGAGTGATGAATTGTTATAGACCGATGCACTTTGCGCAGCATCCAGCAGTCGGGCAATTTCCTTATCAATAGGCTGAAGAGCGTAGCCGCTGCTGTAATAATCATAAGTAATGGCATAGAGTTGAATAGAACGTCCCTTGCTTAACCCTCCTTTTTTAAGTGGCTTGGTTGCAAGTAATTTAACCTCTAATATTCCCTCCTTATTACTGGCATCAAGCACATAAGCAATAAAGCCGTTACTCAGATCCTGCGATTGCTTGCTTTCACAGCTGGCTGCCATATTATCCAGCCAGCCAAGAGCGGCTCGAAGATCCGGCTTTCTTTCTGTTTTTATACCCGTCTCCAACTCTTCCTGAAACTGCAAACAGGCAGCAACAACGTGTTTGCAGTTAAAACCCACAGGGCAACTGCAGTCACCATCGATACTGGCATCAAAAAGATCCGATAAGGTCATATCGATTCTTTGTTTATAACTATTTCGTGTGCTGCTTTTAACCACGGAATGCACGACATACCCATTGGGCACTTCTTCATACTCTATGTTAGCGACCAAACCCACATCAAAATAGTCCACGCCACGCTGATAATGACGATTACCACATTCGCTTCTTATATCGCTACGTTTTAATTTCTTCATATTTATTCAAGCATGCTTAATTTACGATTTCATGCATGATACCTTTTTTGACTGCTATAATCCTGAACATTAAAATCATAAATAAGGCTCGGCAATTCATGCAACAATATCTCGATTTAATGCGTCATGTAAAAAGCAGTGGCGTAATAAAAGAAGACAGAACAGGAACAGGAACACTCAGTACATTTGGTTATCAAATGCGCTTTGATTTACAAAAAGGCTTTCCCGCCGTCACCACCAAAAAACTTCATTTCAAATCCATTATTCATGAGCTTTTATGGTTTCTCAAAGGCGACACCAATATTCGCTACCTGAAAGAAAACGGTGTTTCTATTTGGGATGAATGGGCCGATGAAAATGGTGATCTGGGGCCTGTGTATGGTTCCCAATGGCGTTCATGGCCCACACCTGAAGGAAAAACCATTGATCAAATCAGCGACGTCATCAAGCAAATAAAAAACAACCCTGATTCAAGGCGCATGATTGTCAGTGCCTGGAACCCGGCTCTGGTGGACAAGATGGCGCTGCCTCCATGCCATGCACTGTTTCAGTTTTACGTCGCCGATGGAAAACTGTCCTGCCAGCTTTATCAGCGTAGCGCCGATATTTTTCTTGGCGTACCTTTTAATATTGCATCGTATGCATTATTGACCATGATGATCGCACAAGTCACGGGTCTGAAAGTCGGCGAATTCATCCATACGCTCGGTGATGCCCACCTCTATTCCAACCACCTTGAGCAAGTCGATACTCAGTTGGCACGCGCACCTTATCCATTGCCGGTTATGGAAATTAATCCAAAGGTCACATCACTGTTTGATTTTTGTTACGATGATTTCAAACTGACGAACTATCAGAGCCATCCATCCATCAAAGCACCTATCGCCGTTTAACAAAGAACTCTCATACTTATGATCATTTCAATTATCGCCGCCATGGGAAATGGCCGAGTCATCGGCATTAACAACCAGCTGCCCTGGAAACTTCCGGCTGATATGAAGTTTTTCCGAAGCACAACAATGGGGAAGCCGATTCTCATGGGGCGTAAGACCTATGAATCTATTGGCAAACCATTACCGGGGCGCACCAATATCATCATCACCCGAAATTCAAACTTTCATGCCGAAGGGTGCATTGTTTCACACTCTATTGAAGAGGCATTGCAACAGGCAAAAGCCTCAGAAGAAGTGATGGTCATTGGTGGTGCATCGCTTTACAGGCAAATATTACCACTTGCACAACGCTTTTATTTAACAAAAGTACATGCTGATTTTGAAGGGGACTCTTATTTTCCTGAGTTTGATCTGAAGGAGTGGACTACAACAGAACGTACAGACCACGCAATGGATGAAGACAACCCATATGATTACAGCTTTATCGTAATGGACAAAACCCTTTAAAACCTGGGTTTAATGATAAACCTCTGGAGCCTTCTTTTTAAGGGCTTCTTTAGCTACTACAACATCATCAACAACCCTATTTTTATCAATAACCTCTGTTTCACTGGCTGCTTGCGCTTTAACCACCGGGTTTTCTTTGGCCTCTTTTAATTCAAGCTCTTCCTTACTATTTGAAGAGGCCAGTAATTCCGGTGTTTCCATATCAAGACTTTTCACCGAACCATCGCACAACTTTTGAGAACTGCTCGCCAAATGTTCATGTACGGCTCTGTAGCTGCTCGTCATATCATTCACTAATTCAGAGGTACGAGAAAAGTGTTGTTTCACCTGATCTTTATAGGCACTGAGCTCATCATGAGCCTGATCCAGATCGCTACGCAACCCTTTTGTCTCTTTTGCCGACTTACTCAATGAGGCACCAATAAATCCACCGATAATCATTCCAACAACCAAACCAGCCACTGCCACTAATATAGCAACCATATCCATAATTTAACTCCAGTTAAAAAATTTTATAAAACTGTGATTCAAGTGCGATATTCCGCATTAATACGTATGTAATCATAGGAGAGGTCATTCGTCCAGACTCGTGTTTGAGCACTGCCCCTGCCCAGATGAATCCGTACAGTAATTTCATCACAAGCCATCACAGCAACACCCGCCGACTCTTCATACTCAGTCGCACGTCCGCCTTCGCGAACAATACAGACTTCACCAAGGTAAATTGAGATTAAATTCACATCAAGGTCAGAGATACCTGAACGCCCGACCGCTGCCAGTATTCGCCCCCAATTGGGGTCACTGGCAAACAGCGCTGTTTTAACTAATGGAGACTCTGCAACAGTATAAGCAACGTCTCGACACTCGGCTTCGCTTTGCCCTTCAACCACTTCTATCGTGACAAATTTAGTCGCTCCTTCGCCATCACGAATAATGGACTCCGCCAACTGTTCACAGACTTGCCTCACGATCGCTTCAAACTGCGCATACACCTCTGATGTTATATCCGTTATTTCAGGAAGTCTGCTTTGACCTGTTGCCATCAGGATACAGGCATCATTGGTCGAAGTGTCTCCATCTATCGTAATGCTGTTAAAAGAGCTTGAAACAGAAGATTCCAGACAACGCTGCAAAAGCATTTGGGAAACTGCCGCATCGGTCGCGATATATGCCAACATTGTCGCCATATCGGGGCGAATCATTCCAGAACCTTTAGCAATACCAGTCACTGTAATTTGATGGCCGCCAATCTCTGTTTTACGGGATACGCCTTTCGCAACAGTGTCCGTCGTCATGATGCCGTGCGCCGCTTGCGACCATGCATCTGCGGACAATTCATCCACCAAAGTTGTCAATTGAGCCTGAATTTTAGCCACGGGCAACGATTCACCAATCACACCCGTTGAAAACGGCAATACCTGAACCAAGGTACAATCTGCAGCGACTGCGACACCCTCACAACAGAGACGCGCATCCGCCAATCCCGCATCACCCGTTCCGGCATTGGCATTGCCTGAATTAATCAATAAAAAGCGCGGGCTGACTGACTTCAAATGCTGGCGAGCAATGATGACCGGCGCTGCACAAAAAGCATTTTGTGTAAACACGGCTGCTGTTTTTGTACCTTCAGCAAGCTCCATCAAAACAACATCCGCGCGCTCCGTTTGCTTGATGCCAACATTGATCGCGCTTAAACGTATGCCATCGACAGGCAATAATTTTGGTAATGCAGTCAACCCAACAGCCATTTTTTAACTCAATCGCCCATGGCACTGTTTATATTTTTTGCCCGATCCGCATGGACAAGGTTCATTACGCCCTACTTTGCGGTCTTTTCGAACAAAAGTGTCATCACCCTGTCCATCGGCAGCACTCTCAGAGCCCATTGCACTGGCCTGATCGTGCTGCGTCTCCATTGCGCCACTGGCCATACGGCGTTGTTCTTCAACCGCTGCAACATCCTCTTCGGTATTAACCTGTACTTTTGAAACAATTCCAACCACTTCCTGCTTGATGCGTTCCAGTAACTGGCTAAACATTTCAAAAGCTTCACGTTTGAACTCTTGCTTGGGATCTTTCTGTGCATAACCTCTTAAATGAACACCCTGACGCAAGTGATCCATCGCAGACAAATGCTCTTTCCAAAGGTTATCCAGCACTTGTAACATAACCGCCTTTTCAAAGTGGCGCAGCACGGTCGTTCCCGCTCCGGCTTCTTTTTCCTGATGCGCTTTCACCAACTCATCCTGCAGTTTGCTTCGCAGCGTATCTTCATGCAATTCATCGTCCGCATCCAACCAGCCACGAATATCAAATTTTGAACCAAATTCACGCTCTATCGCCGCTTCCAAGCCAGGAACATCCCACTGCTCCTCCATACTTTGCTGAGGTATGTAGTTATTAATGAGTGCAGACACAACATCCTGACGCATCACCTCAATCATCTCACTCACATCGCTCGATGCCATCAATTCATTGCGCTGTTCATAGATCACTTTGCGTTGATCACTCGCCACATCGTCATACTCTAACAACTGTTTACGCGTATCGAAGTTATGCCCCTCCACTTTACGTTGCGCATTTTCAATCGCTTTTGTAACCCAGGGATGCTCGATTGATTCACCTTCTTCAAGCCCCAGCTTTTGCATCAGCGCCGAAATACGCCCTGAAGCAAATATGCGCATCAAACTATCTTCAAGCGACAAGAAAAAGTGACTGGAACCCGGATCTCCCTGACGTGCAGATCGACCACGTAACTGGTTATCAATTCGGCGCGACTCATGGCGTTCTGTGCTAATAATATGCAGTCCACCGCTATCCAGTACTTGCTGGTGACGCTCTTCCCAGGCTTCACGCAAACGTTCGACTGCGGCTTTATCGTCCGGGTTTTTTAACGCAGCAATTTCAACTTCGAGATTACCTCCCAATACAATATCTGTACCTCGACCCGCCATATTAGTGGCGATCGTCAATATGCCTGGGCTACCTGCCTGTGCAATGATTTCGGCTTCTTGTGCATGGTGCTTCGCGTTTAACACGCTGTGTTTAATTTTCTCTTTTTTCAATAACCCTGACAGTATTTCAGAACTTTCAATGGAGGCGGTTCCGACGAGTACAGGCTGGCCATTCGCGCTGCATGAACGAATCTCCTCTACCATCGCCACATATTTTTCTTGCGTCGTCAGATACACCGAATCGCCCATATCCAGTCTGGCATTGGGACGATTGGATGGAATGATCACCACTTCCAGACCATAAATTTGCTGGAACTCGAAAGCTTCGGTGTCGGCTGTTCCCGTCATCCCGCCTAATTTTTCATAGAGACGGAAGTAGTTTTGAAATGTGATGGATGCCAGCGTCTGATTTTCATGCTGAATCGACACACCTTCTTTGGCTTCTACCGCCTGATGCTGCCCGTCAGACCAGCGGCGTCCCGGCATGGTGCGCCCGGTAAATTCATCAACGATCACAACTTTTTTGTTTTGTACCAGATAGTGTACATCCCGCTGAAACAACGTATAAGCACGTAATCCTGCATTCACATGGTGCATCAAGCTGATATTTGAAGTGTCATAAAGACTTTCGCCCTCTTTCAGCAGACCTGCATCCAGCAACATATTTTCAACACGCTCATGCCCTTCTTCAGTCAAGTGCACCTGACGCGTTTTTTCATCCAGCGAATAATCGCCGGGCGCATCATTTTCCTCGCCTTCTTTACCTTCCTGCTTTTCCTGTTCTGTTAACTGCGGAATCAGTTCATTAATTTTTTTATAGAGCTCCGAGCTGTCTTCTGCAGGGCCGGAAATGATCAGCGGCGTACGCGCTTCATCAATCAGAATGGAATCTACTTCATCAATAATGGCAAAGAATGGTTCACGCTGAACCTTGTCTTCCGGGCTAAAAGCCATGTTATCGCGCAGATAATCAAAGCCAAATTCATTATTGGTGCCATAGGTAATATCTGCAGCATAAGCAGCGCGTTTCGTCGCAGAGTCCTGACCTGAAAGAATGACACCCGTGGTTAAATTTAAAAACTCATATAAAGGCATCATCCATTTCGCATCACGTTCTGCCAGATAGTCATTCACCGTCACAACGTGCACACCTTTACCCAGCAGTGCATTCAGATAGACTACCAATGTTGCCATCAGAGTCTTGCCTTCACCCGTACCCATTTCTGCGATTTTGCCCTCATGCAGCACGATCGCACCAATGAGCTGCACGTCAAAATGGCGCATATTAAGTGCCCGTTTACTCGCTTCACGCACTACTGCAAAAGCTTCTGGCAGAATATCGTCAAGCGTTGCACCGCCTTCCAGACGCTGTTTAAGCTCAGGCGTTTTTTCTTGTAATTCCTGATCAGACAGTTCGACGTATGTCTCTTCGAGCGCACTAATCTCTGCAACCTTTTTTCGAATCTGTTTTAATAGTCGTTCATTACGACTGCCAAAAATTTTGTTTAAAAATCCGCTTATCATTTAATTGACCAGTATCCAAAAAAGTTATATTTATTTTAAGTTATATAGGCAAAGCCACAAATCTCAACCCTTGAAAAAACAGTTTTCTGTATGAAACCACCAAAACCGATCAATAAACTGCTCTTCGGCTCATCAAAGAAGATCAAAAGCCTGCTTGACCGCGCCGGTTATTTAAATGAACTGACCCGCTATTTACGTACCATCTTACCTGAAACAATTGCACCCCATTGTCAGGTTGCCAATATCAAAATGGATCGTAGTGGCATGAACCTTGTGTTAATAACCGACTCCCCCGTCTGGAGCACCAAGATTCGATTTTATATTCCGACCATTCTGGCGCACATGAAGCAGCATCAGGAACTTCAGCAACTGCGTTCCGTACGAATCAAAACCCGCCCTCGGGAATACCGTATTGAGGAAGAGCAGATAAGAGTCGTACAGATGTCCGACGAGAGTGCTCACCTCATCGCACAAGCCGCTAACAGCACACAGGATGAAAACTTGAAAGCTGCACTCAAAAGGTTGTCAAATCGCAGATCCAGCAATCCTGAAAAACATTAAGAAACATGCTTTTTATTATTCCGCCTTATCGATTGCCTGCATATATCGGATCGGTGCATGTTCATCATCTTTAAACGTCACCATTTCCCATGCATTTTCGTCCGCCACCAATGCACGCAGCAGTTTATTATTTAAATAATGCCCCGATTTGTACCCTGTAAATTCGCCAATCAAACTATGCCCCAGCAAATAGAGATCACCAATGGCATCAAGCACTTTATGCTTTACAAACTCATCATCGTAACGAAGGCCATCTTCATTCAAAATTCGTTGTTCGTCCATAACAATGGCATTATCAGGACTACCGCCTAGTGCTAGCCGGTTTTTTTGCAGCATTTCCAGATCACGCATGAAACCAAAAGTGCGCGCACGACTCACTTCCTTAACAAACGCAGTCGAAGAAAAATCGACTTCCGCTTTCTGCGCCCGGCCTCGAAAGGCAGGGTGGTCAAAATCAATTGAAAAAGAGACTTTAAACCCGTTAAAAGGGGTGAATTTTGCCCATTTATCACCATCATGTACCGTGACAGATTTTTTAATTCGAATAAACTGTTTGGGTGCATCTTGCTCTGCAATACCGGCAGATTGAATTAAAAACACAAACGGCCCCGCACTGCCATCCATAATGGGTACTTCAGACGCACTTAATTCAATATACGCATTATCAATACCCAGACCCGAAAGCGCAGACAAAAGATGCTCTACCGTAGAAATACGAATATCGTCTTTCATTAAAGTCGTAGACAGCTGTGTATCTCCAACATTTTCCGGACACGCTGTTATTTCAACAGGCACATCAAGATCAACGCGGCGAAATACAATGCCTGTATCTGGCGCAGCAGGCTTCAAAGTCAGATACACTTTTTCACCCGAGTGCAATCCAACACCTGTGGCGCGAATCGTATTTTTCAGCGTTCGTTGTTTGATCATTGCCAACATCCTCACTGCAACCGGCATTTAAATATAGACAGCTCTTGTCGCCGAGACTATCAAGCCTAAAAAATCCGCAAAATGTTAGCACATCCCCCCTGGCGAAACCTAATATTCCTTAATCAGCCTGTCTACGCAAAAATGCCGGAATCTCCAAATACTCCAGATTTTCATGATCCAAGCGATCCTGATTGACTTTAGGCGCTCTCTTGGAATGAAATGCTCCGAATTCGAGATTACCATTATTGACGGCATCTTTGGTATTTAAACGAATAGGCTCAAGTTCTACTTTAGCCACCACTTCTTCGTGCCCGGACTTCTCTGATTCGACTGCCACAGATTCACTCTTACTGACAACGTTCTTTTTCGCAGCATCGACATGTTCCTCTGTATCAGAAACCGGATCACCTTTATCAAGCCCGGTTGCCACAATCGTCACACGCAATTCATCCGTCATTTCAGGCTCCAGAACGGTGCCTACAACAACAGTAGCGCCATCGGATGCCAACGCTCTGGCCCTATTGCCGATCTCTTCAAATTCCCCCATGGACATATCCATACCCGCCGTAATATTCACCAACATACCGCGCGCACCAGACAAGTTGACGTTTTCCAGAAATGGGCATGACATCGCCGCTTCAACAGCCTCTTTGGCACGATTTTCACCTTGTGCGACACCAGATCCCATCATCGCTACGCCCATTTCGGACATAACAGTACGCACATCTGCAAAATCGACATTCATCATGCCGTGCTTGGTAATTAATTCAGAAACACCTTGCACAGCATCTTTCAAAACATCATTCGCTTTTTTAAAAGCATCCAGTAATGAAGCGCTTTTCCCCAGCACTGCCAGTAAACGGGAATTAGGTACAATAATCAGCGAATCAACGAATTTAGAAAGCTCGACAATGCCCTCCTCTGCAATCGCTGTCCGTTTTGGCCCTTCAAAAGGAAACGGCTTGGTCACAACACCGACGGTTAGAATACCCAGCTCTTTTGCACATTCCGCAACGATAGGAAGCCCGCCAGTACCCGTTCCTCCTCCCATGCCGGCGGTTAAAAACACCATATCAGCTCCATCAAGAACTTCCATGATACGTTCACGATCCTCTTTTGCAGCCTCACGCCCGACTTCAGGGTTTGCTCCCGCTCCCAAGCCTTTCGTGATCGTGTTCCCCAATTGCAATACTGTTTTTGCAGACGAGTTTTTTAATGCCTGAGCATCAGTATTTGCACTGATAAACTCAACACCCTCTATCCCTTCCAGCACCATGTGGTCAATAGCATTACCACCGCCTCCGCCAACACCAATCACTTTAATGACAGCATTTTGCGCACCTGTATCTACGAATTCAAACATTTGAAACCCCCTTTAAACTAAAAACAATTACGGCCTTTTATTCAAAAACATCCGCACTAAAAACTACCGTGAAACCAATTTTTTATTTTTGTCCACAAACTATCATGACTACTTTTTACCTTACCCTTGCTATCCCCCCGACTCTGTTGTTGATGACCAAATAACAAAAGCCCAACCGCCGTAGCATAAATCGGATTTTTTACAACATCTGACAAACCACTCACATGCGATGGAAAACCAATACGCACAGGTTGATGAAAAACCTCTTCTGCCAGTGTTGCCAGCCCTTCAACTTTGGAACTCCCCCCTGTCAGAACAATTCCTGCTCCTAACAAATCATCATAGCCACAGCGCCGAAGCTCTGCCTGTATCAACTGCATCAGCTCTTCATAACGTGGCTCCACAACTTCAGCCAGTATTTGATGGGTCAACACTCTTGGTGGCCGATCACCCACAGCAGGCACTTCAATCTCTCGCTCCGGATCAGCCAATTGTGCCAAGGCACATGCGTGTTTTACTTTGATCTCTTCTGCATATTTAGTCGGCGTTCGAAGCGCGACAGCAATGTCATTCGTCACCTGATCACCCGCAATCGGTATGACAGCAGTATGACGAACCGCCCCATTGGCGAATACTGCAATATCAGTGGTTCCGCCGCCAATATCGACCAGACAAACACCCAGCTCTTTTTCATCTTCCCTCAAAACGGCACAGCTGGAAGCCAACTGTTCAAGGATAAGATCTTCCACTTCAAGCCCGCAACGATGTACGCACTTTTCAATATTTTGTGCCGCGCCTGATGCTGCTGAAACCAAATGAATGTTTGTCTCCAGACGCACACCGGCCATCCCTATCGGCTCATGAATCCCCTCTTGCTTGTCAATAATATATTCTTGAGGAATGATATGAATAATCTGTTGATCGCTCGGCATATTTAAAGTACTGGCCGAATCCACAACACGAGACACATCAGCTTGTGTTACCTCCCTATCACGAATAGCAACCATACCGTGCAAATTGAAACTGCTGATATGATTGCCCGCAATACCCACATAAACGGTATTAATCTGACATCCTGCCATCAATTCAGCCGCTTCTATCGCTCGCTGAATGGAACTCGCTGTTGATTCCAGATTAACCACAACCCCTTTCTTCATTCCCCGTGAAGGACAAGTTCCTTCGCCAATGATACTTAACGTGCCATCAACACCGACTTCACAAACAATGGCGACGACCTTTGTAGTTCCAATATCCAAACCTACAATGAGATCTTTTTCAGATTTTTTTGACATAGATATGTACACACCCCAACAAATTGTTCAGGCTTTTGTGGCCTCCTCTGTTTTTTGCTCTAACCATTGAATTGAAAAACCATTGCTGTATCGCAAATCAACCTGTTTTACCAAGCCCCCTTCCAGTTGGGGATACCAACGTACAAAGCGCTGTAAACGCCGTTCGCTTTCTGTGCGCCCTAAAATCAACGCCATATTGTTATTCAAAGTCAGATGCCAGACATGCCGCTTATCAAGCTTGACTTGAACAATATTTAAACCCAGTCGGGAAATCGTCTCTTTATTTTTTTTATAGTATTGCGCCATTTCCAAAGCATCCTCCAGATCCCCGGAAAACAGCACCATATCCTCGGAAAAAGTACCCTCTTCAGGAGAAAAATGTTCACCTGATTCATTTAGCAAGCCGCCGCCTTCCCAACGAGCCACTGCTTTATGCTCAATCACTTTCACATACAACTCATCAGGCCATACACGCTCTATATCCACTGAGGCAATCCAGGGCTTTTCCATCAGATCCATTTTGATAGCGTCAGTATTCACTTTCAAAAAACCTTGCCATGTATAGTTGGCAACAACCTTTCTCACCTGCTCTGCACTCACATGACGAAACTCACTTTCAACCTGTACATCCCGAAGCGGCATGGTTTGTGGATCTGACAACATCGCCCCTCCCCATACCAGGGCTCCCGTGCCGACTAAAATTAAACTGCCTCGTTTCATCCAGCCAGGTTTCAGCCATGGGCGCTTCTCTTCTTCAACTTCAACAGAAGTGCGTCGATTCATTTTTTTATGGTTTTTTCGCCAACTCATGCGACCGCACCTTCTAAAATACGCCATACCAAATCATCAAACTCAATCCCTGCTGCTTTTGCAGCCATAGGCACCAGGCTATGGTCTGTCATACCAGGCACAGTATTTATCTCTATTAACCAGGGATTGCCCGCGTCATTGAGCATAAAATCGACCCGCCCCCAACTTCGGGCAGCCACGGAGTTGAAAGCTTTTAATGCCAACACCTGAAATTTAGCTTCCGTCTCTTCAGATAAACCGCTTGGGCAAAAAAACTGTGTATTGTCCAGCTCGTATTTCGCCGCATAATCATACATGCCATCATGAGGGCTAATACCTATTATTGGTAAGGCCTTCCCTTCCAGAATGGTCGCCGTATATTCATTACCCTCAATCCAGCGCTCGGCCATCACATAATCATCAAACTCCAATGCGGCCTGCCATGCAGCCTCCATTTGATCCCCGGAAGTCACTTTACTAATCCCCATACTGGAGCCTTCATGCGCAGGCTTTACCACCAGTGGCAAACCTAACTTTTTCACCGCATGGGCACAGGCCTCCGCACTGTCTAAAATAGAATAATCGGGCGTTGGTAGACCTGCCCCTTTCCACAACATTTTACAACGTATTTTATCCATACTGATGGCACAACCTAAAACGCCACTTCCCGTATAAGGTATCTCCAGTGTTTCCAAAGCACCTTGTAGCAATCCATCCTCGCCGCCCCGCCCGTGCAGCACAATAAAAGCCCGATCAAAAGAGCCATTAACCAGTTTTTGTAACAACGGAGCTGCGCCTATCGCTGTATCAATTAATACAGCATCCACATCGCGGGCTCGAAGAGCTTGCCATACTGCCTGACCACTTTTCAGTGAAACAGGAGCCTCAGCCGATGTTCCGCCCGCTAATACAGCAACGCGTCCAAAATCTGCAGGATAGTCTATTTTATTTCGTCGCTCATCCATCATGAATGGACTCCCCTACGATGCGTACTTCAGCTTTCAACTGTATACCGCACTGCTTCTCAACCGTTGCTTCGATCAAACTCATTAACGATTCAATATTTTCTGCAGTTGCATGGCCTTTATTGATAATAAAGTTTGCATGTTTTTCAGAGACCATTGCACCACCCAGCGAGTGCCCTCTTAAACCACACATTTCAATCAAACGGCCCGCATGGTCATTATCAGGATTCCTGAACACGGATCCACAACTCGGCAAACCAATGGGTTGTGCCGTATTACGCTGCTCAAGTAATTTTTTAATCCGGGCCATCGCCAGAGCACTATCGCCCACCTTTAGTTTCAGGCGTACCGATACAAACCATTCATTTTCAGGGCCCTCAACATGACGATAAGAGTAGCGATACTCATCACTTGATCGCCATACTCGCAGACCAAAACGGTTAATCGTCTCCACTTGTTCCACAAGCGGCCAGATCTCTCCACCAAAAGCACCGGCATTCATCGCCAACGCACCTCCGACTGTGCCGGGAATTCCTGCAAGAAACTCGGCGCCGATGAATCCGGACTGCACACAAAACCGTGCCAGCTTTGCACAGGAAGCGCCCGCACCCGCTTCAACATGCGACGCATCTATTTTTCTTATTGTATTCAGTACGCCGGTTGTACAGATCACCGTGCCTTTGATGCCTCCATCACGCACTAACAGGTTACTGCCCAAACCAAACCAGAACAGCGCTTCATTTTCAGGCAATTGCTCAAGAAACAACGCAAGGTCGTCGATATCAGCAGGAATGTAAAAATTTTCAGCTACACCACCCACACGCCACGACGTATGGCGAGACATCGGCTCTTCTTTCAGAAGCTGGCCTCGTTGCTGTTGTTGTCTCTGTGCTGAATTCATAATAGTCACTCTAGCAATTCTTGTGCCAATGCAGCTGCTACCGCGCCAATATTGCCCGCACCCATCGTCAAAACAATATCACCATCCCTCAACAATACTTTTAATGCATCCGGCAGTTCACTGACATTCTCCACAAAAACAGGATCGACATGACCGCGCAAACGGATGGCTCGGGACAGCGCCCTTCCATCTGCTCCGGAAATTGGCGTTTCGCCTGCCGCATAAATATCCAATAGAACTAATACATCCGCCCCGGAGAGTACTTTTGCAAAATCCTCAAACAGGTCTCTCGTACGTGTATAGCGATGCGGTTGAAAAACCACAACAACACGTCGCTGCGGCCAACCTTTTTTGACTGCATTAAAAGTGGCAGCAATCTCACTCGGGTGATGGCCATAGTCATCAATATGCAACACTTTCCCTTGCGCAACTTCAATCTCACCATTGACTTGCATACGCCGCCCAATGCCTTGAAAGTCCGCCAGTGATTTTTGAATAGCCAAGCCATCCACACCCAACTCATGCGCGACCGCAATCGCTGCCAGCGCATTAGTCACGTTATGTTTTCCAGCCATATTCAGCGTAATATCAAGCAGCGGTTCTCGATCAGAAAAAGTCACTTTAAATGTGCATTTCCCTTGGTATTGCTCCAAATCCAATGCGCGAATATCCGCATTATCATCAAAACCATAGGTCAACAATGGCCGATTCAGTGATGGTAATAGTTCACGAATCACAGGATCATCAATGCACATCACCGCCAGACCATAAAAGGGCAAATGGTGCAGAAACTCAGTAAACGCGCGGCGCAACTGGCTAAATTCACCGCCATACGTTCCCATATGGTCTGCATCTATATTTGTCACAACCGCCAACATTGGTTGCAAATAGAGAAATGAAGCGTCGCTTTCATCCGCTTCAGCCACCAGATATCGCCCTGCTCCAAGCTGCGCATGTTTACCTGCACTATTCAGCTTGCCACCAATTACATAAGTGGGGTCCAACCCGCCTTCTGCTAATACAGTTGCAATCAAGCTGGTCGTTGTTGTTTTACCATGTGTGCCCGCCACCGCAATGCCATAACGAAAGCGCATCAGCTCTGCCAACATTTCAGCGCGTGGCACGATGGGGATACGTTGCTCATTGGCTGCGACCAATTCAGGGTTTTCCTGACTCACCGCTGTCGATACAACAACCGCATCACTTCCAGCAACCGCCTCGGCTTGATGTCCAATAAAAATCCGTGCGCCCAAATCACTCAAACGTTTCGTCATCGCTCCTTGCTGAATATCCGAACCTGAAACTTCATAGCCCAAATTCAGTAAAACTTCCGCGATACCTCCCATGCCGACACCACCAATACCGACAAAATGAATGCGCCTGATACGTCGCATCGGCTCTAAAATAATATTGTGCTGAGCATGCTTTTCCCGAATCATTGAGACACCCCTTCGCCAAGCCCGATTCCCTCTTCCGCAAATTTTCGACATAACGATGCAACTGCTTGAGTTGCATCATTTTTTGAAGATTGACGTGCTGCTTTAGCCATTTCAAACAGCTCGGTTCGACTCAAAGAGCCAATTAATTGACACAAACGTGCTGCATTCAATTGGTTTTGCGGCAATAATTTGCCGCCTCCGACTGCAACCAGATAATTTGCATTGCGTGTTTGATGGTCATCAACCGCATAAGGGTAAGGCACGAGGATGGATGCAACCCCCGCTGCTGCAAGTTCAGAAACCGTCAAAGCACCCGCTCGACACAGCACAATATCAGCCCATGCATAAGCCTCAGCCATATCATCAATGAAAGGTTCGACACGACCTTGAACATTCATTTCACGATATTGTGCCTCGGCGGCTGAGATATTACGTGATCCCGCTTGGTGCCAAACATCAATTGAAGGAACATCATCGCCTTGTTCTTTAGCTAATTGCGCTAAAGCCGCCGGAACCACCTCATTAAAAACAGCCGCGCCCAGACTGCCACCCACCACTAGCAAACGTAATGCACCTTGTCGATTTTCAAAGCGTTTTTCAGGTTCGGGCAAACCGGTAATCTCTTCACGAATCGGGTTACCCAAATGTAACGCGTCAGGCAATACATCAGGAAACGCAGTCATCACCTTTGTTGCTACACGCGCCAAGAGACGGTTCGTCATTCCTGCCACTGCATTTTGTTCATGAATCAATAAAGGTTTACGCAACAACCACGTCATCAATCCACCGGGCCCGGCAACGAATCCGCCCATCCCCAAAACCACCATCGGACGATGGCGCATCAATATATTCAATGCTTGATACAATGCAATGAACAATCGAAACGGTGCCAATAGCAGACTAAGCAATCCTTTTCCACGCAAACCAGAGACAGTGACCCATTCAATTTGAATGCCTGCTTCAGGCACAATTTTCGCTTCCAAACCTGAACGCGTCCCCATCCAGACTATTTCAGCGCCTTGAGCACGCAATTCATTTGCAACCGCCAACGCAGGAAAAACATGACCACCGGTACCACCGGCCATGATCATGATCCGCATCGGTGTATAATTTTTAAGCGGTGATGCATTCATGCTGACTGCTCCTGCTTTTTCACATGACCACGCACTTCATAGTCAATACGTAACAAGAGTGCCGCTGCAACACAGGTCACAATCAAACTGCTTCCACCATAGCTCATCAATGGCAAAGTGAGACCTTTGGTGGGTAACATCCCCATATTCACGCCCAGATTCACAAAAGCCTGCAAACCAAACCACAAACCCAGACCATGCGCCAAATGAGCAGAAAATACTTTTTTTATTTGAAGCGCTCGCTGACCAATATCGAAGGCACGCCAAACGATAAAACCAAACAACACAATAACCACCACTGAGCCCACCAGCCCCAGCTCTTCAGCCAGTGTTGCATATAGAAAATCAGTGTGTGCTTCAGGAAGATAAAACAGTTTCTGCACACCGCTTCCCAGACCGACCCCAAACCATTCACCCTGCCCAAACGCAATCAGTGCCTGAGTTAACTGAAAGCCACTATCAAATGGATCCGCCCACGGGTTAAGAAAAGTCGTCAAACGTTCCCAGCGGTATGGCGAAAAAATGGCTAATAAAACCATTGCCGAAGCAATCAATGCAAGCAGTAAAAAGAACTGACCAAAACGCACACCTGATAAAAACAACATACCCAAAGCTGTTGCCATAATGATAACTGTTGCTCCGAAATCAGGCTCCAGTAACAACAAAACACCAAAAACAGAGAGAATACCCATCGGTTTTAAAAATCCGGTAAACGATCCTCGCACCTCCTCGGCATGCCTCACCAAATAGCCCGCCATATAGATAGGCACAACAAGCTTCACAAACTCTGACACCTGAAAATTAAAAGGCCCTATGGGAAGCCAGCGTGAGCTGCCATTAACGGTTTTTCCTACATCCGGAATCAATACCGCAACCAGTAAAACAGCACTGACCAACATCATCAGAAACCCGATATTCTGCCAAAGTTTCAGTGGAAGTTTAAAAACAGCAACAGCAAACAAGACACCCAACACCACAAACAACAACTGTCGAGACAGATAATGAAACGGCTCTCCAAACTTGCTCTCACTAATCCCCATGGAAGTTGAAGCTACCATGACAATACCTAACCCAAGCAAGCACAACATACTGAGCAATAGCCCATAATCCAGCAATTGAGATGAACGTGAACCCGCCATACTGACAGCACTCATACAACACCTCCTGAATCAGCCTTCAAGAAGTTTTTAACTGCTTTTGTAAAACGTGCTCCACGCGCTTCAAAGCCGCTAAACATATCAAAACTGGCACATGCAGGAGAAAACAGAACCGTATCGCCACTTTGAGCAAGCTGATTTGCTTGTTCAACAGCATTTTCTATTGAGTCAGCATATTCGAGCACAGTACAGCCAACCAGCGCATCCGCAATCAAGGAAGCATCTTTCCCGATCAAAACCACACCTCGTGTTTTTTCAGACACCACCTGACGCAACAATGAAAAATCAGCGCCTTTTCCAACGCCTCCTGCAATCAACACCACTTTGCCCGGCATCCCCTCAAGCGCGGCAAGCGTCGCACCTACATTGGTTCCTTTGGAATCATTAATCCAGATCACACCCTCTTTTTCTGCAATCCACTGCGTTCGATGCGCCAACCCCTTAAAATTGCGCAATGCTTCCAGCATGGCAGGCATAGGTAACTCAAGTGCAGAGCCTAACGCCAATGCAGCCATTGCGTTTAAAAGATGGTGCTGACCTTGCAGCGGTAATTCAGAAACAGGTAACAGATGTTTTGCTCCCTTCATCAACCACAACTGCTGTTGATATTGCTCTACGCCAAAATCATCATCCGCTCGCGCAGATGGTTTCAAACCAAACCGTACCTGTTGGCGTGTGTCAGCAATACCTTGCTGTAAACGTGGCTCATCCGCATTAATCACAACGACACCACACCCTTGATAAATTCGTTGTTTTGCCGCTAAATACGCCCTTTCATTATCATAACGATCCATATGATCCGGGCTGATATTTAAAATAACTGCCGCCGCAGGATTCAGTGAAAATGTTGTTTCCAATTGAAAGCTGGAAAGCTCAAGCACATAACAGTCGGGTCTGTCCTGTTCGAACAGATCCAGTACAGGAGTCCCTAAATTACCGCCCAACAGAGCCGTGCGATTGGCTTGTTTGAACATCTCTCCAACCAGCACCGTCACACTACTCTTGCCGTTTGATCCGGTAATTGCGATGACAGGCGCAGTGGCATATCGGGCAAACAGTTCAATATCGCCCATCACAGGGACGCCAAGATTAATGGCTTCACTGATTTCAGGCTCAGCCAGCGACACACCCGGACTGATAACAAGCAACTCCGCCGTACAAAACAGCGCCTTATCAAAACCACCGACACAGATATCCACACCGGGAACGCGCTCTTGAAGTTCAATCAGGCATGGAGGCTCGCTTCTATTGTCCACAACGGTCACATGCACACCCGATTTTTCAAGAAAACGGGCACACGACAAACCGGTTCGACCTAACCCGATCACAATCGCTGACTCAGGCAAGGAGGTCACCTTTGCAATAGCGGTGTTGATCATTGTCGCTTGTGATGGATTGTTCATCATAATCACCGCAGCTTCAGTGTCGACAGACCAATTAAAACCAGTATCACGGTGATAATCCAAAACCGCACGATCACACGTGGCTCAGGCCAGCCTTTCAATTCATAGTGGTGATGTAAAGGTGCCATGCGAAAAATACGCTTGCCGGTCAATTTAAAAGAAGCCACCTGCAATATGACTGAAATAGCCTCCATCACAAATATGCCCCCCATAATAAACAGAACCAACTCTTGCCTGACAACAATCGCCAAAACACCCAAAGCTGCACCCAGACCAAGCGCCCCCACATCTCCCATAAACACCTGTGCGGGATAGGCATTAAACCAGAGAAAACCCAGCCCGGCACCGGCCAATGCTCCACAGAAAACAACCACCGCACCCACACCCCGGATATAAGGGATTCCCAGATATTCTGCAAACTGGATATGCCCCGTCACATAAG
>CAYXVC010000013.1:14325-31027 GCA_964468225.1 uncultured Gammaproteobacteria bacterium | reverse complement strand
CTGATAGCCATTCTTGTTGAGAGTGCGACGAATATATTGTTCGACTTCCTGGTAAATGGCTCATCCATTCGGATGCCAAAAAACCATTCCTGGCGCTTCTTCTTGCGTATGAAACAGATCTTGCTGCTTTGCTATGCGACGATGATCGCGCTTTTCTGCCTCTTCCAAACGATGCAAATAGGCTTTAAGCTCTTTTTTATTGGCCCAAGCCGTGCCGTAAATACGCTGCAACATCTCATTATTCGAGTCACCTCGCCAATACGACCCTGCCAGCTTCATCAATTTAAAAGATTTCAAGTGGCTGGTGTTTGGCACATGAGGGCCACGACACAGATCGATAAAGTCGCCTTGACGATACAGAGAAAGCTCTTCGCTCTCCGGGATCTCTTCAATAATTTGCGCTTTATACTCTTCGTTCCGTGCGCGAAAAAAATCCACCGCATCATTGCGAGATAAAACAGAACGGCTCACTTCATCGCCACGTTTTGCCAACTCAGACATCTTCTTTTCGATGACAACCAGATCATCTAATGTCCAGCGCTGCTCACACGCAAAGTCATAATAAAAACCATTTTCAATGACGGGGCCAATGGTCGCTTGTGCATCGGGATAAAGCTCTTTCACCGCCTGCGCCAACAAATGCGCTGTTGAATGACGAATAATTTCCAAACCTTCGTCATTTTTCGCTGTAATAAGGCTTAAACTTACGTCACGATCAATCACGTAAGAAACATCAACAAGCAGATCATCGACTCGCCCGGCCACCGCAGCTTTTGCCAAACCTGCACCAATATCAGCCGCTACGTCATACACTGAGACTGAAGAGTGAAAAGAACGTTGACTACCATCGGGAAGAGTTATAACTGGCATGAGGCTCTAAAATCATAAATGCTGGTAGGCGCGAGTGGGATCGAACCACCGACCACTACCATGTCAAGGTAGTGCTCTACCACTGAGCTACGCGCCTTCAAAAGTTGCGCATAAGATACTGAAGGCACGCACTGAAAGCAAGTATTCATGCTAAGCTTTCAAAAATCATTCGATACAAGCGTCACTCGTGACCGTTTTCACAAAACAAATCCACTGATAAGTGTAGGCTCAACAGCAGACAACCAAGGAAATACGACATGCTTTTTAATCGTAGGCACAACTTATACATCACACTGCTAACACTCGTAGCAATACTACCTGCTCTCACCAGCTGCATTGGCGACGACGAACAAACTCCTGATCCCGTTGTTCAGGATTTTGGTATTGCTTATATTAAACGGGCCATACCCACTAACGAAGACGGCCAGCTTATCGCGGATGATGAACGGGAAATCCTTGCTTTCAGTGAAGGCAGTGACCTGTATTTACGCCTTCGTGCATCCCCTGGCGCCAAAGAGGAAAACATCACTTCACGCTTCACAGAAGGGAAAGGCTCCGTCAAAGACATCTCTGCTTCCTACGATGGGAGCAAGTTGCTATTTGCCATGCGCCTTTCAGATCAAGACACTGATACCTGGAACCTTTGGGAATACGACTCTGAATGGGAGCACGACTCTGAAAATGACCAACTGCGTCGCCTCATCAGCTCGGACAATACCGCTGAACTTGGCCACGATACGGCGCCACACTATCTGCCCGATGGCCGCATTGTATTTACATCAACGCGCCAACGCCAAACGGGTGCCATGCTGCTCGACGAAGGCAAACCGAAATTCTCAGGCCTTGATGAAAACCGCAATGAACCAGCCTCTGTACTTCACATCATCAATACAGATGGCAGCACTATTCGTCAAATTTCATTCAATCAAAGTCACGACCTCAATCCAATAGTGATTAGCAGTGGAGAAATTGTGTTCAGCCGCTGGGATCATATGGGCAGAAAAAATGAAATTAATCTTTACAAAATCAACCCTGATGGCACAAACCTGCAACTACTCTACGGTGCTAACAGCCATCAGACAGGCACCAATGAAACAACGGTTCAGTTTCTGCGCCCCAAACCTATGCCAAACGGACAATTACTCACAGTAATCAAGCCGTTCGATGAACCTGTTGGAAATCTCGCGGTCATCAATGTTGCTGATTTTTCAGATTACAATCAGCCTCTACCTGCATCCACGACCAGCATCACACAAACACCTGCGACCACTCAAAAAATATTAATTGATGGGGCCATTTCAATCGGAGGTCAATTCCATTCGGCCTTTCCACTTTGGGATGGTACGGATCGTATATTAGCCAGCTGGTCACAATGCCGTTTATTACAAGAAGATGACCGACTGATTCCCTGTACCGAAGAGAATATCAATAGTGAAGACGCTACAGCCGCATTCCCGCTCTACGGCATCTATATTTACGACAACGACAAAAGCACCATGATACCTGTCATTCCTCCTGTAGAAGGCATCATCATCAGCGATGCCATCGCCCTGCAACCCAGAGAAATACCCGAAGCAATCACTGATAAAGATAACCTCAATATTGATTATATTGAGCAAGGTGTTGGCGTATTGCATATCCGCAGTGTTTATGACCTTGATGGCACGTACAACAATCTGGACGGCAGTGCAGAAAACCTCTCTGAACTGGCCGACCCACTGCAAACCCGCGCAGACGAACGTCCAGCCCGGTTTTTACGCATTATTAAAGCGGTGCCAATTCCTGAAGGAGTTTCCGGCGCAACCTTCGGCATCAGCAATCGCCAAAAAATGCGGGAAATCGTAGGTTACACCATGATAGAACCTGATGGGTCTGTGATGGTAAAAGTGCCAGCCAATATCGCTTTCACTATCAGCATCCTGGACAAAAATGGACAGCGCATTGGTGATCGCCACCCCAACTGGATGCAAGTTCGCCCAGGAGAAACAAAAGAGTGCCATGGCTGTCACGATGCTGACAGCACAGAGCCTCACGGTCGCCCTGAAGCAATAACTGCGCTCAATAGTGGAGTAACAGCTGATAATCTTCTGCGCCCAAATACCAAACCTGACATGGTAGCAACTATAGGCGAAACCATGGCACAAACCCGTGCTCGAATCAGTTGCGAAACAGACTGTGCTTCGCTGACACCCAGCCTGGATATTATTTTTGAAGATACCTGGACAGACCCCGGCATCATAGCCATTAACCCCCCATTCGATTACCGTTACGCAGATTTATCAACCGACAACCCACCCACGACGGCCAGCTGCATCACTAACTGGAGCAGTCTGTGCCGTACAATTATCAACTACGTTCAGCACATTCATCCGATATGGAGTGTCCCTCGCACCATGGGCACAGCCAATGCGACCTGCAGCCAAAGTTTATGCCATGCCCCTACGGACAACAACGACAATCCATTTGTACCTGCCGCACAACTTGATCTGTTCACCTCTGAGCCTTCTGATCAAAACCCGAATCACATCACCAGCTATCGAGAACTGTTTTTTAACGATGATGCACAAATCGTTATTGATGGCATATTACAAAATCAAAGCGTGCAAGCAACTGGTGAAAATGGTCAGCTTCTTTTTGAGACAGACGAAAATGGTGATTTCATTCTAGATCCCGACAACAATCCAATCCCGATCATGGCGTTTGTTCCTGCCCCCAGACCCGTGATGTCCGCAAACAACACCCGCTCTTTTTTCGAACGCTTTGATGCGCCCACCAACGCCAATCATTCCAATTTACTCACCCCCGCAGAACGGCGCTTGATCTCCGAATGGCTCGATATAGGTGGGCAATATTACAACAACCCTTTCGCCGAAGATTAGCTGCTATACTATTGGGCCCACTCTTTCAAACAATAAACAAAGAAAAAATAACATTGTCAACGCTGCTCACACAAAGCTGGCTGAAGCTCTTCATATTGCTCTGCTGTTTTTTTACAAACACAGCGCACAGTAGCGAGTCGTCATACCCAATAATAGAGGTTACTGAAGCCTACCTGGAAATTCATACAGGCCCTGGCCGAGGTTACCCTGTTTTTCATGTTGCCAAACAGCATGATCATATTGAAATTATCAAGCGAAGAACAGACTGGTTAAAAATACGCACTCGCAAAGGAAAAACGGGCTGGGTCTCTCAAGAAAAGATGGAAGATCAGACTGAATTTTATTACTGGACTGGAAACCGCTGGCTTCCTCAACCCAAAATGGCAAGCCGGCCCCCAGAAGGTCAAGAAAAAACATTCCAATGGATGAATCGACGGGATTTTTTAGCGCGCCGCTGGGAGGCAGGTTTACTGGGCGGAAGCTTTGATGGCACATCCGTCATGAATATTTATGGAAACTACCTCTTCACACCCAATATATCGAGTGAACTCGGGCTCTCACAGATATTGGGTATCTTTTCCAGCAGTGTGATGCTGAACGCCAACTTACTTCACCAACCCTTTCCTGACTGGCGATTTTCACCTTTTTTCACATTAGGCGCAGGTGGCATCAGAACCAATCCACGCACAACACTGATACAATCAGAAAATCGCAACAGTGCTCTTGCGCACTATGGCATAGGCATACGCACCTATATTACCCGTCGCTTTATATTTCGTGCGGAATACAAAAACTATATCATTTTTTCCAGCGATACAAACAACGAGGATATCGACGAATGGAAAGCCGGTTTCGCATTCTTTTTCTAGCACTTTTCGCTCTATTGAGTCATACGACAGCCTTTGCAACGCCTCAGGTCGTTAACCCAGAGGTCGAACGCAGAGAAATTGAAATTGCTGCAATTGACACTGAAGATTTCGAGATCGGCTTATACGGCGGTCTGTTGAGCGTAGAAGATTTTGGGGTTAATTCAGTTTTGGGATTACGATTTGCGTACCATATTTCACCCGCTATATTTATTGAAGCCGCCTACGCGCAAAGCACCACCACAAAAACCAGTTACGAACTCCTCAGTGGTGCGGCGACTCTGCTGACAGAAGATGAGAGAGAGCTTGATTACTACAATGTCTCATTCGGTTACAACCTGCTTCCAGGTGAAGCTTTCATAGGTCGAAACCGTGCTTATAATTCAGCGTTGTATCTTATTGCAGGCATCGGCAATACCCGTTTTGCAGGGGATGATCATCGCACTATTAATGTAGGCGCGGGTTACCGGTTTCTTTTGACGGACTCCATCGCCTTTCACATTAATGTTCGAGACTACATATTTGACTCCGACCTGCTGGGTGAAAATAAGACAAAACATAATCTTGAAACTTCTGGAAGTATCACAGTTTATTTTTAATTGGTCGAGTATAAATAAGAAATCAAACATAAAGAGAACTTGCCATGAAAAACCGTATTAAATTTTTCCCACTATTTGCCACTCTGCTCAGTGCAACACTTTTACTGGGCTGGGGCACCGTGCACGCCAAAGAAGTCTCTGGCCCAGCGCCCGACTTTACACTGCCTGACAGTCAAGGAAATCCGATGAGTCTCAAAGACTTTCGTGGAGAGGTCGTCATGATTAATTTCTGGGCTTCATGGTGCATTCCGTGTCGACAGGAAATGCCCTTTTTGGAAAAGCTTTATCAACGTTACAAAGATCTCGGCTTCACTATTATCGGCATCAATGTGGAAGAAGATACTCAGATGGCACACGCCATGCTGAAAAAAATCCCCGTCAGCTTTCCAATTTTATTTGACCAAAAAAACGATGTCAGCAAACTGTACCAAGTCTCAGGTATGCCCACCACCATATTAATCGACAAAGATGGCAACAAACGATTTGAGCACAAAGGGTATATGCCCGGCATTGAAGAAAAGTACAAAAAACAGGTGAAGGCACTGATTCGAGAATGAAATCACCCAGCATACTTATTTTAACCTCTCTTCTGCTCTCTGCTTGCAGCAGTATCGAACCTTGGGTTAAACCTTACGAGCGCGCTCACCTAGCGGATCCGATCATGAATTATGAACGTAACCCTGTGTCAAGTGCCTATCGAAAGCATGTCTACCAGGCACGTGAAGGTGCGCGTGGTGCAGAAGGTGGGCAAGGAGGCGGTTGTGGCTGCAACTGATCTGAGGCAATTTTTCTGGGCCGCTATTCTAATCGGCACCACATCTCTCCTACAAGCTGCCATTCTTCCTGAAGATCGTGCCGACGCACTTTTTCACTCCTACGAAGGCGGTGGCGTGACGATCAGTGGCCCCTCTATTTTGGTCAGAAAACAGTTTGCCCAAAAATTTTCAGTGTCGGGAAATTATTATGTTGATTCCATCAGCAGCGCCTCTATTGATGTGATCACCCGAGCCAGTGAGTACTCCGAAGAACGCACAGAAAATAGCTTAGGCATCGACTATCTGCATAAAAAAACCATTATGGGGCTGGCATTCACCCAAAGTGATGAGAATGACTTTGATGCACAGTCCGCACACTTTTCAATCAGTCAGGATCTGTTTGGTGATTTAAGCACCTTATCATTAGGCTACTCTCGTGGCTGGGATGAAGTGGGTCGGCGTGGTGATCCGCTTTTTTCCAGAGATGTGGATCGTCACCACTATCGATTAGGTCTGTCACAAATCATCACTAAAGACCTTTTATTTAATCTGGGCTATGAAGCGATCACGGATGAAGGTTTTTTAAATAATCCGTATCGAAAAGTAAGATACCTCGCCAATAGCAGTGCACAAGCCGACCCCACACAGGAATGCCCCGGTGGACGCAACTATTGTTATGAAGACGAGTTTTACCCAAACACTCGCACCAGCAACGCATTCGCTTTTCGTTCCATCTATTATCTGGCGCATCGCGCAGCACTTAAAGGGGAGTATCGCTACTTCACCGATACGTGGGGCATTGGCGCACAAACGTATGAAATAGGCTACACCTACCCCGCTGACAACCACTGGACTTATGACTTCAGATACCGCTATTACCGACAAAATCAAGCAAATTTTTACAATGACCTGTTCGCCTACCAGGAAGCACAGAACTACCGGGCGCGAGATAAAGAGCTGAGCACATACAATAACCACACCATCGGCGTCGGTGCGAGCTATGCATTTTTACGCAAAAACTGGAAATTCATCGACAAAGGTACGGTGAATTTCGCATGGGATCACATCCGCTTTCAATACGACAATTTTCGGGATTTGCGTGCACAAACTGTGGTCGCAGGGGATGAGCCACTGTATAAATTTTCAGCCAATGTTTTTCAGTTTTATCTGTCGATCTGGTATTAGATACTAAAGCTCCCCCCTGTTGAGTCCGAAATATTGTAGATTAAGGAACGCACAGAAATTTTGGAGCAGGGAAAAGTATGCCAATACAACCACCACTCATTCCAACACCCCCTCCCACCACTCCCTTAAAACGAAGTTTAAATTTTCAACTTTCATTTCTGTTTATTGTTCTTGCACTATTTATTATTTTAGCCACATCGTTTTCAATCCACTGGATCATTGAGCCCACACTTGAAAACCATACATCTACAACTTCTATTCAATCCATACTGTTCATCCAGACTCTATTCATCACGTTTGTCATTATTTGTATCTATTTTATTATTCAACATATATTGATCGTGCCGTTAAAAAATATTATAAACCAACTGCATCAAGCAGTTGATAATAGCCTTACTACCAATACAATGATTAAAACTGATGCGACCAATGAATTGAAAACGTTAGTCTACTGGATGAACAGGCGTACATTTTTATTAAAAGAAGCCGAATCAGCCATCCGAAAAAATAACGAACTCCTGGAAGAGACCGTCAAGGCAAGAACTCATGAACTTGAGTTTTCCAAAGAGTTAGCGGAGTCCGCTAATTTATCCAAAACCGAATTTCTTGCCAATATGTCCCATGAACTACGCACTCCCATGCATGGTATTTTGAGCTATTCAAATTTCGGTATTAAAAAGCTGGAAACTGCACCACTTGAAAAGCTTGGAAAATATTTCCAAAACATCAACACCAGTGGCAAACGACTTTTACATCTACTGAATGACCTGCTAGACCTTTCAAAGCTGGAAGCTGGGCGGATGGATTTTTCTATATCAGAAAATGATATGGCCACTGTTATCGAGTCCTGTATTAACGAACAAGAAGTCCGTATTGAAGAGTGTGGGCTTGTTTTAAATAACGTTCCTGCCGAGTGTAATACGGCATTTTCTTTTGACGCGACGCATATTGGTCAGGTCATCACCAACTTACTCTCCAATGCAATTAAATTCACACCCGCTGGAAAAACCATCACAATTACAATCACTGAAGATATGCTGATGAAAGACACAGGTATATTTTCTGCGCTACGCGTCACTGTAAAAGACGAAGGTATTGGTATACCGGAAGATGAACTGGAAAGTATTTTTGACAAGTTTGTACAAAGCAGTAAAACCAAAAGCGGTGCGGGTGGCACGGGTCTTGGCTTATCGATTTGTAGAGAGATTATTCAACACCATAATGGCAGCATTGACGCAACGAGCACGTCAGGAGAAGGGGCATCCTTCAGTTTTATTATCCCAACAAGTGACTCAAAAACGGATATGGGCTGATCGCTTAAAAAAACCAGCTCAGCTCTGCTTGTAAATAATCATCCTGTCGCTGTGCATACAATATATCGTCAGGGTCAATATTATTGAAGCCCTGATACTCCAGACTCAGCTTCCAACGATCACCTAAACGGCGATTCGCTTCGAGTCGAAGGCTGTAGCCTCCTTGATCAAGATCAACAAACGCACCAGCCAAAAGCTCACTACTCTGAGCGTCGTTCAGAGCCACTCTCACCGCCGTAAACAGATCATTTTGAAAAGGGGTGGTTGCCTCTTCCTGACGATCATCATAATGATACTCAAACAGCCAACCCACATCAGCATCTGTTTCAAACGCACCCACAAACGTATATTCAAAACCACCGACAAGCGCGGCATAATTTTTATCACCATTTTTTTGCCGATCAATTCGATAAATTGACTCCAGCTTTAATATCCATTCATCCAGTGTGGCTTGTAAATCAAGCCCCGTTTGATTAATCAAATTATAGTGGGGAATGAGTTTATAACCTCGCTGCCTTAACTCTGGAGTGCGTGATGTACCATAAAAATTTGATAGGCCCACATCCCAAACGCCCATACTATGGCTCCAGCGAATAGCATAATCAACATGCTGCTCTTCATCCTTTGATTCATAGACAGGATTATCCGTATCGACAACAAGAGGCGCTCTCAAGCGCCCTTTTTCACCGGCAAAAGTACGTTCACGAAAACCCGGCAGTACGAACAGATCCAGCACACCCCAATTCTGGCTCCAGCTTGCCTGAATCATCGGCTGCCCCAACTTATCCTCACCATCAATATTCTCAACAGAATCCGTTTGATTGATAATATCGACTAAATGTTGCGACTCGGCCACGCCCCAAAATACTCGCCCCAAACCCAATCGCCATTCCCAATCACCTTGCACAACCAACAAGTTCAATTCACGAATATCACGATGTGTACGCTCTGAGTCGCTCTCATCCCAACGTAAAAAAGGGGAAAAAATAATGGCACGTTCGCCCCCACTCCATTCATGATAGATTTCTGGTGCAAATGAAAATGACAGTGAACTGCCACGATCAAACTCAGATGCTCCAAAAAAAACAGGCGCATCCGGGAAATAACGTAATTCAGAGGAAATATTTCCAGAGAGTTCAATCGCCTGCCCTGAAGCACTGAAAAACAGGAAGCATAAGAAAGTTGCCGTACGAACTTTCATTATCGAATTCGTTTTAATGCATTTTTATTAAAATCTTTTTCAGTCAGACCTGTTTTAAATTGATAGTTTTTCCATTCCAATCGTGTGTTTTTTCCAGTCTGATGATTCTCCATAAACATATCACCGGGCCGCCAATATTGATTCAGGTATTCATTATAATCACTCAATATCAAGGTTTTTAATTTTGAGTTTTTACGATCAAAATATTCCACCTTCATCGCACGATACTCAGTTTGATCAACCCATGAAACCATTCGCTTATAACCTGAATGTTTATACGCAGGCACACGTTCAATCACATAACATTGCAAATCACCGCATGGCTCATCTTTAAGCCATTTATAGCTGTATTTTTCCAGTTCTTGTGAACTTAAATCTTCATAAGCAAACTCGCTTCCCATAAACGGGCCAGACTTATTTTTCGAGCTGATTCGTTTGACTCTTTTTAGCCCAGGCAGATAGAGCCATTGATCATCGGGTTCCAAACCATGCGAGAAAGTCAGCATGGCGGTTCCTTTAATATCACGAGGGCGGTCAAAAATAGAGATGCTTTTATCTCCATCGCCTTCAACCTCCAGAGTACGAATTCGAACATAACGAATACTTTCATCACCTTTACGGTTGCGCAAAGTCATGACCATATCAGCCGTTAAATCATGGAAGCCCGTATCACGTTGATCCATTTCGACAGCAATTGCCAAACCTTTTTCTTCTGCTGTTTCAGCCTGGATTCCCCACGATGAGCTTATTAACAATAATCCGACAACTGTTTTAAAACCGGTAGTCTTCATGCTTTTTTTCCTTCAAGTTTCATAAGTAATGTGGGTAAAAATAGAAAATCAACCGCCAGCGCCACTCCAATCGTAATTGCAGTCATCAAGCCCATGCCCGAATTCAGCTCGAATGCTGATAGCGTCAGGACTAAAAATCCAGCAATCAATAGCAACGAAGTCACCCATAAGGCCACCCCGACATTGGCAAATGCATAGCGCACTGCATCTTCCGAATTCAGATTATTCTCACGCTGGGCTCGCAGATATTTGCTAATAAAATGCACCGTATCATCCACCACAATCCCCAACGTCATCGTGACTACAACAGAGAGTGCCAAGCCCACTTCACCGACAAACAACCCCCACACACCAAAGGCAACTGCGGCCGGAACCAGATTAGGAACCAGACTGATCAAACCCATTTTCACCGAACGCAATGCCACCATCAAAATCATTGAAATCAATATCAGCGCAACCACCGTTCCAGTCAACATACTGCGAATATTGCGCTCACCAATATGGGCGAACATTACTGACGGACTTGCTCCGGTGGTCAACATTTCGGGTGCATTTTCCTTCAACCACGCTTCAGCTCTTAACTCCAATTCAAGAATCTCTTTACTTGAAATCGTATCCAGTGAAATCGAGATACGCACTGCTGATTTATCGACATTAATCTGGTTGTTCAAATCTAACCCGTAAGGCAGTGACATTTCATAAAGCAGCAGATATTGCGCAGCGAGATTTCGCTCTTCGGGCAACACATAATAGGCTGGATCATCACCGTGCATATTTTTATTCAGCCGTTTAAACGTATCTGTAATTGTATTGACATGCTTAGTTTCAGGTTGCAGTCTGTACCAATCTGCAAACTGATCCACTTTTTTCAAAAAGCCGGGGTTACTGATCCCGCCATTTTCACCACTCTCAAGTGAATAATCAATAAAATAGAGACCCGTCAGATTATCAGCTACAAGGTCGGTATGTGTGCGAAATTCAATCGATTCATCAAAGTAATTAACAAAAATATCATTCAGTTCATTTTTCGGGATAAAAGCAGCCGACAGTAAAATAATACCTGCCATTCCCCAAAAAAGAGCTTGGCGACGACGAATCACAAATTCTGAAAATTGCTCCATCAAACGGGAAGAGATTGATTTTGAGGGTTTTGCTTTAACAGGCAAAATTGACATGATTGCGGGCAATAACATCACACTCAGAAAAAATGCATACATCACTCCCATCGCGGTGATATTTCCCAGATCACGGAATGGCGGCGCATCACTGAAATTCATACTGAGAAAACCGATGGCCGTCGTAGCTGAAGTCAGAAAAATAGGCTGAAAATTAACACGCAAACTCTCAACAATGGCATCATGTTTGCTGCTGCCTTTTCGCATTTCATGCAACATCGTCACGAGAAAATGAATACTGTCCGCCACCGCCAGCGTCAAAATCATCGTCGGTGCAGAGAGTGCGGGAGGCGTGAGCTGAATTCCTAACCATCCTGCGCTGCCCATTGCCATCGCCGTCGAAAAAACAATTACAAATACGGTGCCAATAGTGCCAGCAATGCTGCGTAAAAATAGAAACGCACCAATAATAACAACTAAATATGAAAGCGGCACCAGCGTCTGCATATCTTCCTGACTGGCTTCCGGAAACGCATTATTCATTAAAACAATGCCCGTCATATAGACCTCAACCTGAGGAAAGTCAGCTTCAATGTTTGCTTTAATTTCACGTGCAAACGCCGCAACTTCAAATGCCTCATTGAGATCTTTGCCTGGCAGTTCCACCACCACATTCACACCTGTTGCATGTGCCGTCGGTGAAATCACCCGATTGACAAGTAGTGGTTCGTTCAGCACAATATTTTTAATAGATTGCAACTGCTCAGTTGTTAGCGTTTTTGGCTCTTCAACTAAATCGGCAACAATCAGGTCATCCCCTTCCGCATAGGTGTGCTGGTAATTACTGATTGAATCCACTCGAATTGAATACGGTATTTGCCAGGAATCCTCCGTTAACTCGACCACGGCCTCCAGCACATCGGGCGTGAAAACCTCCCCATCCTTTGGCATCAACATAAAAAGGACGTTATCATTCTTAGTGTAGGTATCTTGCAGATTTTCAAACGCAGTGAGCTGTGGATTGTCTTCACTGAAGAACACGCGGTAGTCATTACTAAATGATAAGTATTGACCGCCACTGGCTAATAGTCCAACGACACCAAGCGTCAAAAAGACAATCAGCCAACGCAAACGAATGACCCAACGAGCGTACTGTTCTACCACACACTTTCCCCTTTATTTATGAGTTTTGATACCAAAATAATATTTGTCATGAGAGTCTATCAGTAAACAATCGTTCCGCTAAGGGGACATAGTAACAAAGTGTAACAATACCTTTATTGTATCTATTCAGCATCACCTACTGAGTCATCCAACATCATAAAAAATCAGGCAATCCACTTAATACGTCAGGATCGGCTACCTTTTTAAGTGTGATACCGAGCTGAGACCAATGAACTGCAGGGGGAATGAGTAATACAAGAAGTCTGTCGTGGTGAGCGGCTATCAACCTCTGGAGCAGAATAGTAATATTAGAAAGATAAATATATTATAACCAAGGTTTCAAACCCTAACCCTCAACACTGTTTATAAATATTGAGCAGCCTGTTTGTAACTTTTTGAGTTGTAAATGTTGTTTGGGCTTTATTATAATTTTCTAAAGCCATCGATTCATAAACTGACTTTTCTTTTATTATTGCAGTTAAAAAATTGGCAAAAATATCTTTGTCCGTACTTTTTGTTAAGTAACCATTGACTTTATGTTCCACAACATCGGGAATACCAGCATTAATTCTTGAAACTATAGGCATACCGTAAAGCATACCTTCAAGAATACAATTGGGGAGCCCTTCTCCGTAATAAGTAGGGAAAATCATAATATGTGATTTTTCCAGAAGGTTTGTCTTTGTTTGTCCCGATACTTGCCCGACAAACTTTATTATATCCGACACGCCCTTATCTTTCACATAGCTTTGAGCAGCATTCAGTTCATCACCCTCTCCAGCTATATAAAAGGTCATACTACGACCACTCAACTCTTCCTTCGACTTTATAAAGGCATCAATCGCAATATAAATACCTTTTTCTTTAAGAATACGAGATAAAAACAGGCAATTTATGTGATTGCTTGCTGATGTAATTTTTTTTTCTATATTAAAGTCAAGTTGCTCAGGGCCAGCAACGGTTGTTTCAATGAAGAATGTTTTTTTTGAGTCCACACCCAGCGCTATCAGTTTATGTTTAAATAGTTCGCTCAAAACAATAAAGGCTGTAGCCTTTGCATAGGTATGACGAAATAAAAATGTCAAAAACTTATTGCGTTCGATTTTTTCCTGAAAGCACTCTTCCCAGCCCCTAAAGAAAATAATTACTTTTTTTTTGAAAATTCGTGATAGAAGTATAAATACCATATCGCGATAAAATGATTTTAAGTTCAACGACGGATTTATGTGGATAAGCTGCCGCTCTCTTATTTTATAAATGAATTTGATATAAATGGCGATTGAATAATAAATTTTAGTCAACGTTGAGGCAGTATTCCCTTTATTGACAAAAAAATATTCTATTCCCTTTAGTTTATTTAATTTTAATGCATTATAGTAGTTTGCAACACCACCACTCTGAGACAGATCAGGGGTAAGCACTAAAATTTTCATTCACTTTATTTCCATTTAAAATTCAAGTTTTAGGCTCACAAGGAGTTATCGCTGTAACTTTTCTTCATAGCGCGAGCCATGAATCAAAGCTACACCTGACTCCTGTTTTAAAATGGATCACGCTAACTTTAAACCCACTATCCTTTTTTTTGTTACTTAATCTCAAGCTCAAGCCCTTCTGGAACTGTTAGAGGAGCATTTGGTGATGACTGAGCGCGATAAGACGTATTCTTAGATACTGGCTTGCCACTAGCAGGCGCAACGTCAGCATAGCTGGAATTGGCATCGCCTAACCTGACTTCATCATAAATGATGGTTCCAGTGTTAGCGGTTCCTACATAGATTCCATGCTGTTGATAATATCTGCGATCTTTACGTTTATTAGATCCACACGCGCCCTTGAACAAATTTTCCGGATCCGAACCCATCCATAAGTTCACATTTGATCCCGTTCGATCAATAACCTGCTTGCCATTTACCCATACTGTCCAAAAGCCGTCACTTTTATCTGAATATTTAAAATTCATAACTACATCAAACCATTTGTCTTTTTCTAATGGAAAGGTATAGGCGACCTCCTGACCAGAGTCTGCGCTCCTTTTTCCTGGCAGGTTTAAATTTTTTGATGGCGTCAAATGTATACTGAATTCATCCCTCATCCTTATCGAAAAGCCATTCCCCCCTGCATAACCGCAATATGGCTGCTCTTCAGGGCTATCGGCGTGATGTTGATGAATAAGTCCAAATCCATTATTTGGCGCTCCAGATGGAATGTAAAAACTAAACCCAGACCAATACTCTTTTCCCCAAATAAAGTTACCTACATCTCTGGATGACCGTATTGGTACTATTTCACAACGCTTGCCCTTATTAACAGGCTTAGCCAGGTATGCGGCATACTTACCGCTACGTACAATATCGGACTGAATACGAAATTGTTTGCCCTTGTCATAACACGATGCCTCCTTTATCGCTTCCACTGCACCCGTCTCAAAACCTTCACTGTATACAACAGCAGCCTGGACATTTGGAACCAGAACAAATAAACCAACAACACCTAACCACTTCATACTCAATCTCCAAAATTATTATGGTTTACCTAAGTTATTATGACGCACCATATTTACCGCTATAACTATCATACAGTTTACACCCATAAAACGAGAGAACGATCACAACACCAGATAAAAAACCGACAACCATACTCAATTATGGCTTTTATAATAATTAATCAATCCATTTGTTGATGAATCACTATCATCTTCTTCCCCCTCAGAAGACAACTTTGGTAAAATCTCTGATGCAAGCTGCTTACCTAATTCAACCCCCCACTGATCAAATGAATTGATATTCCAGACAACACCTTGAACAAAAATTTTGTGCTCATACATCGCAAGCAGTGAACCG
Organism: uncultured Gammaproteobacteria bacterium; assembly: GCA_964468225.1. Taxonomy (GTDB): domain Bacteria; phylum Pseudomonadota; class Gammaproteobacteria; order JAADGQ01; family JAADGQ01; genus S141-38. The sequence continues at coordinate 15,449 of CAYXVC010000013.1, read as the reverse complement.
AGTGTTTTTGGTGTCAATTTCTGAAACATGATGGAATTAGTGGGTTTGTTGCCTTCAAACACTTTATGCGGCAGCAACTGCTCAAGCGCTTCCTTGTCCATGCCTTGCTCTTTCAACTCACTTCGCGCTTCATCTTCTGTTTTGCCTCGCATCAGCGCTTTTGTTTGAGCGAAAAAATTAGAGAGCAAGATTGAATGGTGCTCCCCAACTGGGTTTTGTGGTTCAATACCGACTAAAAAGTCAGCAGGAATCAGTTTACTGCCTTGGTGAATCAACTGATAAAAAGCATGTTGCCCATTAGTACCAGGCTCCCCCCAAATAATAGGGCCGGTCGAATAATCTACAACATGACCCTGACGATCCACTCGCTTTCCGTTACTCTCCATATCACCCTGCTGAAAATAAGCAGGAAAACGGCTTAAATATTGGTCATAGGGCATCAATGCATGGCTTTGCGCATCAAAAAAGTTGTTATACCAGATACCCAGCATTCCAAGTATGACCGGGATATTTTTTTCTAGCGGCGCTGTACGAAAGTGCTCATCCATCTCATGTGCACCTGTAAGCATCTCTTCAAAATGATCCATGCCAACATAAAGTGCAATTGAAAGACCCACAGCACTCCAGAGCGAATAACGCCCACCGACCCAATCCCAAAAACCAAACATATTTTTAGGGTCAATGCCAAAGTCAGAGACTTTTTGAGCATTAGTGGAAACCGCTACAAAATGTTGTGCAACAGAGGCAGGGTGTCCCCCTTGTTGAAAAAACCAGTCACGTGCAGAATTTGCGTTTGTAATGGTTTCCTGAGTCGTAAAGGTTTTCGAGACCACCACAAACAGTGTTGTATCGTAACTCAAATGCCGAACCGCTTCTATCAAATGAGTGCCATCAATATTAGAAACAAAATGGACATTCAACCCTTTCTGAGCATAAGGTTTTAGCGCTTCAGTGACCATAACAGGCCCTAAATCCGACCCCCCAATTCCAATATTTACAATATCGGTAATGGGTTTTCCTGTGCAACCCGTCCAGCCGCCATTACGAACAGACTCTGTAAACTCTCTCATGTGTCGCAATACAGCATTCACATCCGGCATCACATCCTTGCCATCGACTAAAAC
>CAYXVC010000013.1:0-14225 GCA_964468225.1 uncultured Gammaproteobacteria bacterium | reverse complement strand
CCTTCAAAGCACTCCAGGGCTTCGAGGCAGTTAATAGACTCATTGTTTGACCTTCTTTATTTTCCAGACCTGTCTCTTCATGCGCAGAAAAACCACTAAGATATTCACTTAAAGCTGAATCAATATGCGTATCACTTCCATGTTTTTCATACATATCTAAAATCCCTCTGAACTGACATCAGTTGCCGAAACATCCAGTGAGTGGCGCCAAAATTGATCGTCACGATCAAACAGGCGATACGTTCCTCTCGGCCCCCAAGAACCAGCGGAGTACGTATTAATAAAGTCGCGCTCCATTGACCATACCTTTAGTATAGGATCAACCACTCGCCATGCCCACTCTATTTCATCGTAACGAAGAAACAGCGATTGATCTCCACTCATCACATCAAGCAGCAATCCCTCATAAGCATCCGTGCCACGCTCCTTATCTTTACGATAACTTGCATCCAGACTGATCGTTCGTGTCTCCACCTCAAGCCCCGGCATTTTAACCTGCATCTCCATTTTCAGAGACTCATTGGGCTGTATTCCCAATAAAATCCAGTTAGGTGACACACGATTCATATGGTTGCCTTTAAACAAGGTGGTCGGCGGCTCTTTAAAGCGAATACAGATGGCAGATGCCCCTGCCGCCATTCGCTTGCCCGTGCGCAGGTAGAAAGGTACACCCCTCCAACGCCAATTGTCCACATAAAGTTTAAGTGCGGCATAGGTTTCTGTAGTGCTGTCAGGAGCTACATTATCTTCTTCGAGATAACCCGGTACAGAGTGCCCGTCAATATTGCCTGCTTTATATTGCCCACGAAAAGCATGGGCATGCACTGCATTTTGTGTGATTGGGCGAATACTCTTAAGCACCTTAACCTTCTCATCCCTTAGCGATTCATCGTCCATCCTCGCAGGTGGCTCCATCGCCACCATAGTCATCAATTGCAACAGATGGCTCTGAATCATGTCACGCAGCGCGCCTGAACCTTCATAATAATCAGCACGACTGCCAATGCCTGCCGTTTCAGAGTGTGTAATCTGAACATGATCAATATACTGACGATTCCAAAGCGGCTCCATGAGTAAATTGGCAAAACGAAATACCAATACGTTTTGCACCGTCCCCTTACCCAAGTAGTGATCAATACGGTAAATCTGCTTCTCATTCAAATAGTGGCTGAGCTTTTTTTGTAAAATTTGAGCACTAAGCAAATCATAACCAAAAGGTTTTTCAAATACGACTCGCCTCCAGCCCTGCTCCTCTTTAAGCAACCCCACTTCACCCAGTTTGGCTGTAGTCGAACCAAACTCTGCTGGGCGAACCGACATGTAAAAAGCAATATTATTTGAAAACTTGCTGTCACTATCAATTGTTTTTCGTAGTTTTTTAAATGACTCTTCGTCATCCAAATCACCTTGAAAATATTCCAGCCGTTTACAAAAGCGAGTTAAAACTTTCTGATCAACGCCGTCAGGAAATTTCTCCTTCAACATACCGTTCACTTCATCCAGCCATCGATCCCGTTTCCAGGGCCGTCTGGCAAAAGCAAGAATCACCATGCTATCAGGCAGATAGCCGGCACAATCTAACTCAAAAAGGCTGGGGATTAATTTTAGGCGAGACAAATTACCTGTGGCACCAAAGATCACTAATGTGCATGGTTCCATGTCTATTTTCCCCCTGCATCCTTGATGGCATGACCGCCGAAAGCATTACGCATCACTGAAAGCATTCGATTGGCGTAACCTTCACCATCCTGACTGGCAAAGCGCATTTGTAATGCTAATGAAATTACAGGCGCTGCTTCACCCTGATCGATAGATTCAATCACCGTCCAGCGTCCTTCGCCGGAATCCGGTACAAAAGGAGCCACTGATTCCAGCCTTTGATCTGATTGAAGTGCATCAGCCGTCAAGTCCAGTAACCAGCTACGCACAACAGAGCTGTGTCGCCACAACTCCGAAACTTGTGCCAAATCCAGATCAAACTCTTTTTTACCACGCAATAATGCAAAGCCTTCTGCAAAAGATTGCATCATGCCGTACTCAATGCCGTTATGGATCATCTTGGTAAAATGACCGGAACCAATCGGGCCAACATGCGCCCAGCCACGATCATCCGCAGGTGCTAAAACTTTTAACGCAGGCTCAACAATAGCCGCGACTGATTTTTCAGCACCGACCATCAAGCAGTAACCGTTATCCACCCCCCAAATACCGCCCGAAGTCCCCGCATCCATAAAACCAATGCCGTGCTCAGCCAGCATCGCACCGCGGCGCAAGCTGTCGTGATAATTTGAATTGCCTCCATCAATCACAACATCGCCTTTATCAAGCAGATCCACCATCTGTTTGATATGCGACTCTGTCGGCTCACCGTCCGGCAACATCAACCAGACCACTTTTGGAGACGGCAATTGACTCACCGCATCCTTCAATGATTTTGCTGCAATCATGCCCTCTTCTGAAGCTAATTCACCAACAATTTTTTGTGATCGGTTATGCCCCACAACTTCAATACCACCCCGACACAACCTACGCGCCATATTAGCGCCCATTTTACCCAACCCAATTAAAGCCATTTTCATAATGATCTCTCTCCCTAAAATATTCCTGTGACGATGATAAATTCGTAGCGTATAATAACCACCCGGTTATTAGACTATATTAACGCCCTAACATGATGATTTAATAATCTGGAAAAACATCAAATCAGGTTTTACCAATAAAATTAAATCATTATTATAACGACCCCTTATCAAAAAATATGACCATAGCAGGAAAACTATAGACTATGAGCACAATTTTATTTGCTACCAGTGAAGCATTACCGCTCATAAAAACAGGCGGACTCGGCGATGTTTCAGGCAGCTTACCTGTTGCTTTGAACGCATCAAAACATAATGTTCGCTTAATCTTGCCTGCTTATAGCGCCGCACGCCGTCAGGCAGGTGATTTAAAAGAAGTTGCAAAATTTGAAGTGCCCGCAGCACCCGCACATATGCGTTTACTGGAAGGCACACTTCCAGGCAGTTCACTCCCTTTATGGCTCATTGATTGCCCACCGCTTTTCGATCGGCCGGGAGGCCCTTATGCGGATCAGGATGGCTCTGACTGGCATGATAATGCACAACGCTTTGGCCTGTTTTGTCGAGCCGTCTCCATGATTGCGATGGATCAACTCGGATTAAACTGGAAGCCCGATGTCGTACACTGCAATGATTGGCAATGCGGCCTTATTCCACCTCTTCTTGCTTCTCAAAAAAACCGCCCAGCAACTGTTTTTACTATTCACAACATGGCCTATCAAGGCCTGTTTTCTCAAAAAGAATTTAATGCTTTGCAACTTCCTCAGGAACTCTGGTCAATGGATGGTGTGGAATATCATGGCCATTTTTCTTTTATTAAAGGCGGACTTGCAACGGCGGATATGCTCAGCACAGTCAGCCCGACTTATGCCAAAGAAATTCGCACACCACAATTTGGTTATGGCCTTGAAGGGTTACTGGAGTATCGAAGCGACCGTTTAATGGGGATTTTGAATGGTGTGGACTACACGTTATGGGATCCTGAAAATGACCCCTATATTATTAAACCTTACACCCCAAAAACCGTTCATTTTAAAAGTGTAAACAAATCAGCATTGCAAAAATATATGGGGTTGCCTGTTTCAAAAAAAGTACCACTCATTGGTATTATTGGAAGAATGGTCGAACAGAAAGGGTTTGATTTGCTGCTCACTAACCTTGAGCAGTTCATGAGCATGGAGAGTGAAATCCAGGTCGTTGTACTTGGCAGCGGCGAGCCTCATTTCGAAAAAAGCTTCAATACCGCCGCTACGGAGTTCCCCAAAAATATAGCCGTAAAAATTGGCTACAACGAAACTTTGGCGCACCACATAGAAAGCGGCTCGGATATGTTTTTAATGCCTTCGCGCTTTGAGCCAAGCGGCCTGAATCAACTCTACAGCTTGCGCTATGGCACCGTACCTATTGTTCACCACACGGGTGGGCTTGCAGATAGCGTGGTGGATGCCAATGAAAAAAACCAAAAAACAAAAACTGCCACCGGTTTTGTTTTTGATGAACCCACTCCTGAATCCCTATTTGCAACACTACAACGTGCAATCGCCCTATATCAACAACCCAAACTCTGGAAACAGATTATGAAAACCGGAATGAAACAGGATTTTAGCTGGAAAAAAAGCGCCCAACAATATTCAAAACTTTATCAACGCGCCATTGAACATAAACAAAATGAATAAACCCTCTCGCATCGGTTTTGTCAGCCTTGGCTGCCCTAAAGCACTTGTTGATTCCGAGCAAATCATCACACCGCTCAAAGCAGAAGGCTACGAAATTAGCCCAAGTTATGAAGATGCCGATCTCGTCATTGTAAATACCTGCGGTTTTATTGATGCTGCCGTCGAAGAGTCACTGGATGCCATTGGTGAAGCGCTGGCTGAAAATGGCAAAGTCATCGTCACGGGCTGCCTTGGTGCCAAAGGCGATACCGTGCTTGAAAACTTCCCTGATGTTCTCGCAATCACAGGACCACATGCATCCGAAGAAGTACTGTCTATTGTACACAGGCATCTGCCGCCGCCCCATGATGCAAACAATGCTTCCATTCCGTCGCAAGGCATCAAACTCACACCCAGTCACTATGCCTATCTAAAAATATCAGAAGGCTGCAATCACAGCTGCACATTCTGCATCATTCCTGACCTGCGCGGTAAACTGGTCAGCCGTCCCTCCAGTGATGTCATGGAAGAAGCTGAAAAACTGGCACAATCCGGTGTAAAAGAACTATTGGTCATATCGCAAGACACCAGCGCTTATGGAATTGATACAAAATATCGCACTCATTTCTGGCAAGGGCAGCCCATCAAAACCCGTTTTTATGATCTTGCTGCTGCATTAAGCCAGCTCGATATATGGGTTCGGCTGCATTATGTTTACCCTTACCCCCATGTCGATGATGTTATTCCATTGATGGCTGCAGGAAAAATCCTGCCTTATCTGGACGTACCCTTTCAACACGCCAGCCCGAATGTACTCAAAAATATGAAACGACCAGCTCATAGTGAAAATACATTAGAGCGCATAAAACGCTGGCGGGAAATATGCCCGGAAATTGTGATTCGCAGCACATTTATTGTAGGGTTTCCCGGTGAGACTGAGGATGATTTTAATCAACTGCTCCACTTTCTTGAAGAAGCCCACCTGGATCGTGTCGGCTGCTTCACCTATTCTGATGTCGAAGGTGCAAAAGCCAATGCACTCAAAAATCATATAGCTGAAGAAGTTAAAGAAGAGCGTCTGGAACAGCTCATGACCCTTCAAGCTAAAATCAGCGCATCACGTTTACAACAACGTATTGGCCAACAAGAACGCATACTTATTGATGAAGTCACTGAAGAAGGTGCGTTTGGCCGCAGTCAACGAGAAGCTCCTGAAGTGGATGGCACCATTTTTCTGCCTGATGAAACAACGCTCATACCGGGTTCATTTGTCCATGTAAAAATCACCGAAGCCGATGAACATGATTTAACGGCAACGGTCATTAACCCGAATATTCCATAAATAATGGGCAATCCAACGCTGCTACTTGTTGAAGATGATGATGACATTCGTGAAATGATCACTGCGGCCCTGGAGCAAGCGGAGTTCATCGTCACCGCAGTTTCATCGGCTGAAAGAGGGTTAAAAAGAGTCGAAGTACAACTGCCCGATATTCTTATCATTGACTGGATGCTCCCGGGGATCAGTGGCGTGGAAATGGCTAAACGTTTACGTAAAGAAGAGGCCACACAAGAAACTCCACTCATTTTACTGACCGCTCGTGCTGAAGAGGATGATATCGTTCGCGGCCTTGATGCGGGAGTGGATGACTACATCACCAAACCTTTTTCTCCTCGAGAACTCATCGCCCGCATTAATGCTCTACTACGCCGTAGTGGAAAAGGCCTGAATACACGAATACAAGTCGGGAAACTTTGTCTGGACACAAGCTCACACCGCCTGTTTATTGATAAAAAAGAGGTCAAAATAGGCCCAACAGAATATCGTTTACTCGAGTTTCTTCTCAATCACCCGGAAAAAGTTTATAGTCGGGAACAACTGCTCGACCGAGTATGGGGACGAGGTATTTATGTTGAGGAAAGAACGGTGGATGTACACATACTGCGCTTGCGAAAACTGTTAGCCCCTTACGGACTGGAAAAAATGATTCAAACTGTTCGTAGTGCTGGTTATCGGCTTTCCAGAGACTTTTAACCACTACCGATTATTCTTTACTCAAAATTCAAATACCTTAAAAATATTCCTGAAGTTAATGAGTGATGTGTTGTCACTTAATTCAATATCATCACCATTATAAACAAGGTAACTCTTCGAACATTTATTGGAAATTTCTGAAAACTTTTTGAGCCCTTTCAGCTGGCTTTTTGAATAGGTTGCTGCTGATTTTATTTCAATAGCAACAAGTTCTCTGCCATTTTGAAAGACCAGATCAACCTCATTTCCACTGCTGTCTCTGAAATAGTAAAGATTGGCGAGTTTCCCCTGATTGTAGCGCTCTTTAAAACATTCAAGAACCACCAGGTTTTCAAAAATATTGCCCACCAACGGGTCTCTACTAACTTGCTCTTTTTTTTCAATGCCCAGCATAAATGTAAGAAGCCCTACGTCCATAAAATAATACTTGGGTGACTTAATCACTCGCTTGCCAAAATTCTCAAAATAGGCGGGCAGCTTGAACAGTATAAAAGAGGCTTCCAGAATCGAGATCCAGTGGCTGATCGTTTTTGCATCAACACCAACTTCATTGGCAATGGAGCTTGCATCAAATATCTGGCCAACTCGCCCTGCAATCAACTTTAGAAACTTCTCAAAAAGAGATAGATTTTTCAGATTGATTAATTGCCTGATATCTCGTTCCACATAGGTTTGATAATAGTTGGAATGAACAGTCTTAGGTCTGATATTTTGATCATAAACTCTTGGAAGAAACCCTTTGTAACAGTACTCTTCAAAGCTGTCCGAGTTAAAATCAGCCCTTAAAAGCTCTGAAATAGAGAGTGGCAGCAAGGTTAAGATCGCCGTTCTTCCAGCCAAAGATTGTGTGATCGACTCTTGTAGTTTGAGTTGATGTGACCCCGTAAGAATGAATCGTCCATTCACTTTTTCTTTATCCACTAAAACCTGTAAATAACTTAGAAGCTCTGGAACTCTTTGGATTTCGTCAATGATTGTTTTTGATCTGAATTGAGCTAAATAGGCTTTTGGATCATCTGTCGCAAATTGACGTATTTCAGGGTCTTCCAAATTAGAATATTGGTAGCCTGTTAATATGTCTCGAACCAGAGTCGTTTTACCGGACTGCCTCGGGCCGAGTATCGTCACGATCGGATACTCATCAAGAAGTAGCTTGAGTTCACTGAGAATTTTTCGGGTAATCATATTTACCTTCTATGCGATATAGGAGTTTAACTCCATTATTACACAAGCATGTTCGCCATGCACCATTATCTTTCAAATCCCATTCCAGCTTTCCATTGTGTGGTCTATACAAATCGTGGCGATATACGTCGTATTATAGTTTGCAAAAAATGAGAGGTTAAAAACTATATCAGTCAAATCTAAATCCGGTCGTTTTTTTGAATTGCCTACCCGTAATAAATACATGGGCACCCTAACACTTGACTGCCTAAAGTTTAGTCAATGACCAAATTTCTTCTCAATCACTCGGAAAAAGTTTATAGTCGGGAACAACTGCTCGACCGAGTATGGGGACGAGGTATTTAAGTTAAGGAAAGAACGGTGGATGTACATATGCTGCGCTTGCGAAAACTGGAAAAAATGATTCAAACTGTTCGTAGTGCCGGTTATCGGCTTTCCATAGACTTTTAGACTCCCGTTATTATGTCTAAATTATGGCAAACTGAGTTATGGCGCCTTCTTGGTGTTATTTTTGTGAGTCTGATTTTTGGCTTGGTATTCGAATCCATCGCATGGTCACTGGCTATCGGGCTTCTTTTATATCTGGTTTGGCAAGCATTACAAGTACGCCATCTGGAACGCTGGCTCGACAAGGATCTCACGATCCCGCCTTATGAGCTTGAAGGCATATGGCATAATCTTGCCTATCGTATTCATCAAAACCGGCGACGCAGCAGAAAACGCAGAAAACGCATGGCTGATGTTATTCGCCGTTTTCAAAAATCCACTCAGGCACTGCCGGATGCCGCCGTCGTACTCACCTCAAATGAAGAGATTGAATGGATCAATAATGCCGCCACCCGAATTATCGGGATTACAAAGCATGACGTTGGCCAAAATATTAACAATCTACTGAGAAACCCCGAATTCCATGATTTTCTTCGTCAAGGTGATTACAGCAAACACCTGGAAATTAGCTCCCCTCTGGATGAAAATATTGCTCTGGATGTGCGCATTCGCCCCTATGGGGAAAATCAACGTTTGTTGGTCGTCAGAGACATTACACACATTCATCGCCTGATGACTATGCGTCACGATTTAATCGCAAACATATCGCATGAATTACGCTCGCCATTAACTGTGATTCTCGGTTATCTGGAAATACTGCTGAATGCTCCAGCCGATACCGATCCCCAAAAGTTACACGAACAAATTGCTAAGCTGCAATCCCCCACCACACGCATCAAAACTTTGGTAGATGATCTTTTACTGCTTTCACGACTTGATACCACTTCAAACGAAGAAAAAAATACCATCATCGATATTCCCGGTCTGGTTCAGAAAGTGACCGATGAAGCTCAGCATCTCAGCAATGGAAAACATATCATACAGTGCAGCATTGAAACGGATACCCACCTCTTTGGCATTAAAGATGAACTGCACAGTGCATTCATTAACTTAATAAATAATGCAATACACTACACACCCGAGGGGAAAAAAATATACATTCGATGGTATCTGAACAAGGACGACAACACCGCCTGTTTTGAAGTGAAAGATCATGGCATTGGAATTGCGTGGGGACACCTTCATCGTTTGACTGAACGCTTCTACCGTATCGATCCAGGGCGTTCCAAAGCCACCGGTGGTACAGGGCTTGGACTATCTATTGTAGAACAGATCCTGCGCCGCCACGGCGCGGACCTTCATATTAATAGCACACCGGGTCGAGGCAGTACTTTCACCTGTATTTTTCAACCCGGATGGCAAAGAGCCTCTCAATGAAAAAAACAGACACACCTTCAGCACTACAAGCATTTTCCAACCTCACCCCGGATACCATGCTGGATGCCATTGAGTCCACCGGTTTACGTTGTGATGGTCGCTTTTTAGCATTGAACAGCTATGAAAATCGTGTCTATCAAGTGGGCCTTGATCAAGGGGAACCTCTAGTCGCTAAATTCTATCGCCCCAATCGCTGGAGTGAAGAGTCCATTATTGAAGAGCATCTATTCACACTGGCGTTGGCCGAACAGGAAATTCCAGTTATTCCACCAACGGTTGATTCCAATGGAAACACTCTGCATCAATATGAATCTTACCGATTTGCACTCTACCTTCGTCGTGGTGGACGCGCACCAGAACTCGATAATCCAGACCATCTGGAGCAGATGGGGCGTTTTATAGGGCGTATTCATGCCATGGGCGCAACACAACCTTTCAAACACCGACCCACACTCGATATTGAAAGCTTTGCCGTACAACCCCGCCGTTTTCTACTTGACCATGATTTTATACCGAACCATCTACTGGAAGCGTATCAATCGCTCACTACAGACCTTATTACCCAGATAGAGCAATGTTTTGAACGTGCGGGTGATGTTCAACATTTGCGTCTGCACGGTGATTGCCATCCTGGCAATATTCTCTGGACAGATGCTGGCCCACACGTTGTCGATTTTGATGATGCTCGCATGGGGCCTGCCATCCAGGATTTATGGATGTTTCTGTCGGGAGACAGAAGCTATATGACCGCACGGCTTGCCGATGTGCTGGAAGGTTATACGCAATTTTACGATTTCAATCCCTCAGAACTGCACTTGATTGAAGCACTACGCACCCTGCGTATGATTCATTACTCTGCCTGGCTGGCCATTCGCTGGGACGACCCGGCCTTCCCACTCGCCTTCCCCTGGTTTAATACACTCAATTACTGGGAAGAGCATATTCAATCGCTACGTGAACAAGCCGCATTAATGAATGAACCTCCCCTGATCTGGAATTAATTAAATCATTCCTGCTACTCGACCGATAAAACCAAAGATTATTCATGATGCGATTCATTCGTTATAGAGGCGAAAATGAAAAATATTTTAGTACTGGTTTTAATGATGGCAGTTTCACCCATTTTTGCTGCCGCTGGTAGTGGCGATAAAGAAAGCGCAGTAACAACGGGTAAAATAAACTATTTATTGCTTGAACCCAATTTTGTCGTCAACATTCATGGTAAACGCGGTTTACGCTATATGCAGACGGCCATTCAAATCATGACGTACGATGCAGCAACCGTCACAGCCCTTCAAACCCATTCGGCTCCGATACGTCACGACCTTTTGATGCTACTCTCTGATCAAAAAATAGAGACCATGCAAAATGCCAAAGAACGAGAACGTATTCGTCATGAAGCTTTAAAAATTGTTCAAAAAAATCTGGAAAAATACGCTCATATCGGCCCTGATGATACCGTTAAAGACTTAGAAGAAAAAAGCCATCCGGCTGGAGTTCAGGAGTTATATTTTACGGATTTGGTGATTCAGTAAGTGCTATTCCAAAATAGAGACAGCCATTCCAACATCAATTTGACCCGTACTTTCGGCAATCACATTTTGCCCAAAAAAGACCTCGTTATCTCGTCGACGGTACTGGCTTAAAGTCTGCAATGGTTCTTTACCCCGCTTGCCCGTTAACGGATTAATACACGGAATCACACAACGGCTGCACGGCTTAACAACACGAAAAGTCACCGTGCCAATTCGCAGCCGCTTCCAGCCATCTTCGGCAAAGGCATCACAACCACTCACCACTAAGTTCGGCCGAAAACGTGCCATTTCAATCGGCAGTTCAAGCCTTTTATTAAGATCATCCAATGAAGCTTGTGAAATCAATAACAATGGAAAACCATCACTGAATGCTGTTTGATCACCCGCTTGGGCATATGCCAAATCAACCTGACGAAATTCATTTTCAGGAAAGAAAACCAAGCGACATGTGATACCAATAAAACGACTGATCCAGTTTGCGACTTCATCACCTGAGTCCAATGCGCTGCAATGATCGCCCCAAACAGTCACTTCCCGACTCATTGATTCAGGCGGCTCGGAAACCATTAAATCCGGCACTCCAGCGACAGAGAGTTGAATTCCATGCTCAGTCAACACTTGTTGAACCAGACACATTTTTGGGTATTGACGCTGCGTGACAAACTTCCCGTTTTCACCCACCACCATCCAGCGACGATCCTGACTCAAACCAAAGCGATCAACAAAAGCGCTATTCAGTAATACTTGTGCAAAGGATTTAACCGGGTAAATCGCCAGCTCACTAACCTTGAGTTTAGCCATTTTTTTTGCCTATCTCATCACGCAATCTCACTACTTCACCAATAATAATCAAAGTGGGCGCATAGATTTCATTATTTTTAGCAATATCCGGCAGATCCTGCAAATTACTGGTGTATACCTTTTGCTCTGGAGTTGTTCCTTTTTGTATCAATGCGGCAGGTGTTTTTGGTGATAAACCGTGTGCAATCAACTGTTGACACAAAACATTCAACCCCATCATTCCCATGTAGACCACAATCGTTTGCTGTGGTTGCGCCAACGCTTTCCAGTTCAGATCAACCGTGCCATCTTTCAGTTGCCCTGTCACAAAAACCACGGATTGCGAATAATCACGATGCGTCAGTGGAATTCCCGCATAACTGGCACAGCCAGCGGCGGCAGTCACTCCCGGCACCACTTGAAAAGGGATACCGTGCTTGGCCAGCATCGCAATCTCTTCACCACCCCGCCCAAATATAAAAGGATCGCCCCCTTTTAAGCGCAGCACACGTTTACCCTGTTTAGCATAATCAACTAATAGCTGGCTAATCTCTTCCTGACGCACCGAATGATAGGCACGCTTTTTACCAACGTAAATTTGCTCCGCCTCACGCCGCACCAAATCACGCACTTCATTCGGAATCAAACGGTCATAAAGCACCACATCCGCTTGCTGCATCAAGCGCAATGCACGAAATGTAATCAGATCCGGCGCACCCGGCCCACAACCCACGAGATAAACTTCGCCTTTAACACCAGACTCATCCATCTCACTCGCGCTGTAATGATCCAGTGCTTCTTGTAGTGCCGTTTCAGCCTTTTGCTGCTGGCCTGCATAGAACTGCTCTGCAATCGGGCCTTCGAGTGTCTGATTCCAGAAACGTCGACGTGCAGCCATGGTCGGCAAGCGTTGTTTGACTTGCTCTCGCATACGCCCTGCAAGCTCCGCAAACTTGCCGATATTCACAGGAATCATCGCTTCCAGTTTGGCGCGTAGCAATCGCGCCAAAGTCGGTGAGGTTCCACCACTTGAAATCGCTGCAATGACGGGAGAGCGATCAATAATCGAAGGCACAATAAAAGAGCTCAGCTCAGGGCTGTCCACCACATTTACGAGAATGTTCATTTGTTGGCACAGCTCGGCAAGGCTTTCATTAAATGATGCATCGTCCGTTGCAGCTACAGCTAATCGGCAACCTTCGAGATGATCAATGGAAAAAACATCCGTAGACGCTTCTATCTCCCCTGCCTTCAGCCATGCTTCAATTTGCACATTAAGTTCAGGAGCCACCACGGTGACAGAAGCGTCCGCACGTAGTAATAAAGCGATTTTTCGGGCTGCAACTTCGCCCCCACCCACCACCAAACAACGTTGCTGTTTGATATCTACAAATATTGGAAAATAATTCATTTATAAAACTTTGATGCCACCCATATAATGTTGCAATGCTTTTGGCACATGAATTCGTCCGTCTTTATCCTGATAATTTTCCATAATGGCCACCAAAGTACGCCCAACTGCCAGACCGGAACCGTTAATGGTGTGCAAGAGTTCGGTTTTTTTTGTATCAGGGTTACGCCAGCGTATTTTCATCCGACGTGCCTGAAATGATTCAAAGTTACTGCATGAGGAAATTTCACGATATTTTCCTTGCCCGGGCAACCATACTTCCAGATCATAAGTTTTCGTCGCTGAAAAGCCTAAGTCTCCACCACATAGATTCACAACACGGTAAGGCAGCTCCAGCTTTTGCAGAATTGTTTCTGCATGTTCCGTCAAACGATCTAATGCCGCATACGACTCTTCCGGTTTAACGAACTGCACCATTTCAACTTTTTCAAATTGATGCTGACGAATCATGCCGCGCGTATCACGACCATAAGAGCCCGCTTCACTGCGAAAACAAGGCGTATGGGCCACATATTTAAGCGGCAATGTATCGGCCTCCAAAATATCACCGCGTTTTGTATTGGTAATAGGCACTTCTGCCGTTGAAATCAGGCAGTAACCTTGCTCATTATTGGTGATGAACAGATCGTCTTCAAATTTAGGTAGTTGCCCAGTGCCGATCAGGCTTTCACGGTTCACCAGATAAGGTACATAAATTTCTGTGTAGCCATGATCTTTGGTGTGCGTATTCAGCATGAAGGTGATCAGGGCACGATGCATCTTGGCCAACGCTCCAGTCATCACAGAAAAACGTGCGCCGGTTATTTTTGCAGCCGTTTCGAAGTCAAGCAATCCAAGGCCAGCGCCCAAATCAACATGATCTTTGACTTCAAAATCAAAAACTTTTGGTTCACCCCAGCGGCGAACTTCCTGATTATCATCTTCACTTTTCCCGTCTGGAACACTTTCATGAGGGATATTAGGAATACCCATTAAAATTTCATCCAGAGCCGATTGCGTTTCCCCCAAACTTGTCTCAGCTTCTTTCAGCTGATCACCCAAATTGGCCACCGCCGCTAACAAAGGCGCGACATCCTCACCTTGAGATTTTGCTTTTCCAATTGATTTCGCGCTTTTATTGCGTTCACTTTGCAACTGCTCGGTTTTAACTTGAAGTGCCTTTCTTTTTGCTTCAAGCCCGGCCAGCTTTTCAGTTTCCAGAACTACGCCTTTTTTTAGTAGCTTTTGAGCTGTTTCTTCTAATTCATTGCGAATCAAGCGAGGGTCTAACATTTTTTATTT
>CAYXVC010000012.1:21843-31783 GCA_964468225.1 uncultured Gammaproteobacteria bacterium | reverse complement strand
TTTGGGGATGATTTTACTCCGATGCCAAATTTAATGATTGAAGAAAATATGCTTGTAGAAAAAGCGCAAGAGTCTCTGTCACGGTTTATTGATAAAGCAGGGTTGGCTTATGCAAAGCAAATGATCAAGGTGGGGACGACTCAAAATGAAATCATTCGGGTGGCTGAACAGGAAAATGTTGACTTGATTGTTTTGGGTTCCCATGGACGTCATGGAATCAGTTTGTTATTAGGCTCTACCGCAAATGGTGTATTGCACCATGCGTCTTGTGATGTTTTAGCAATACGCATTAAGGATGAATGATTTAGCTTTGATGCCAAAGAGCACTTTCCAGTCCGGAGGTACGCTCTATTTTCCGTTTAATGATCGTTTTTAACAGACTTTCTGAACTGTATAGTGTTGCCGTTTTTTTAGCGCGCGTAATGGCGGTATAGATTAATTCTCGTGTCAACAGTGGAGTGTCGGTTTCAGGCAGAACGATCAATACGTTATCAAACTCTGAGCCTTGGCTTTTATGTATGGTCATGGCGTAAACAGTTTCATGAGAGGGTAGGCGAGAAGGTAGGATTTTACGTATTGTGCCATCCGCCTGTGCAAAAAATACCCGTAATTGATTGTCAGACAATGGGTCAAGTTGTGTGATGCCAATATCGCCATTATAAAGTTTTAGATTGTAGTCGTTGCGTGTAATCATGACTGGTTGTCCGGCATATGAATGTGTTTTGTTTGCTGGAATCAAACCTGTTTTTCTTAATGCGGATTCAATTTGCATGTTGATTGCCTTTATGCCTGATGGCCCTTCGCGTTGCGCGCATAAAATACGAAATTGATTAAAAAGTACCAGGGCTTTTGATGGGCTTGATGCCTGAATGTAAGCTGAATAAGCCTCTGCGGCCAACTTTTCAATAGTAGGAAGCTGGTTCGTTGCATCTGAATGCCATTGAAGGTCGTTGTGTTTTTTTGAAGCCAAAATTTTGATTGCTGCATCCGTATGGCCCAGATTGATGGCTTGAGCCAATTGGCCAATGCCACTTGCATCATTAAAGCGGTAGCTTTTTTTGAGTAGTGCGATATGGTCACCAAAACCGGAATCCGGATTGATGACGGGGATTTCATGTGTGGTCAGTTTACTCAGTGTATGACAGAGTGATTCGGAATAACCTTCCTGTTGCTCACCGCATATATCACCCAAAACACTACCCGCTTCAACGGAAGAAAGTTGGTCTTTATCACCTAATAAAATCAGGCGGGCATTAACAGGCAGTGCAGTAACCAGACGAGCCATAAGTGGTAAATCAACCATGGAAGCTTCATCTACGACCAACAGATCCAGATGTAATCGGTTATTTTGATGATGGCGAAATTCTGTTTGACCCGGAATCACACCTAACAAGCGGTGAATGGTCGACGCTTCTTCCGGAATGATTTTTTTAATAACCTCGGAGTATTCAATATTCTCTTTTGCTTGTTTTATGGATTCATTTAAACGTGCTGCGGCTTTGCCCGTCGGAGCGACGAGCGCCATTCGACAGGCGGGGTTTTGCCCAGCTAATAACAGTAGTATTTTTGTGACAGTTGTCGTTTTTCCTGTGCCCGGTCCACCTGAAATGACAGTGAAACATTTAAGTACGGCAATAGTTGCCGCAATTTTTTGCCAATCAGGGTTGTTATTCGGAGTGTCGGGGAAAAGTTGTTCGAGGTTGCTTTTTAGTAAATCGAGATTGATGTTGCCCATGGATTGGCGAGTACGATTTAACAGATTGTCAGCGAGTGACGATTGAAAAAAATAGTAACGACCGAGATAGAGTCGGTGATTGTGATCGAGTATCAGAGGGTAGTGCTCTGCAGGGGAGCCAGTGACACCGCTGGTTTTCAAGGTGGCTATTAAAGAATCAATATCCGGTGCTTTTATTGTTTTAATATCATCGTGTTTATGTGTATTGAATAATCTATGGTTGGCGATATGATCAAGGTCAATGCATATATGGCCTTCTCCGGATTTCTGGCTGAGCAAGCAGGCTAGTAGAGCCAGTGTATTTGATGGAATCACAGCTTGCTCATGAATAAAGCACGCAAAATGTAAATCAAGTTGACGTATTAAACCGAGATTGGCCAACTGTCTCAGCTGTTTCAACATGAAGCCTCTTCCTTGTCACTGCATCCTGAAAATAGTTGGTCTAACGATTGAATCAGACTGAAGGATGGTTTGTCATGGAAAATTCCCGTGGCATTACCGCTTGAAGGCGACATGCCTCTTAGAAATAGATAATAGACACCACCAATATGCTGGTCATAACAGTAGTTAGTGATACGCTGTTGCAAATAGCGATGCAGAGCGACTGTGTAAATTAAATATTGAAGATTGTAATGGTGCTCTTCAATAGCAGAATTGAGTTGGGGTAATGCATAATCTTTGTGCTGGTCGCCCAGATAGTTTGATTTATAATCGATAATATAATATTTATTGTTGTGCTCAAAAATCAGGTCAATAAACCCTTTTAACATTCCCTGCATAGTAGGGAATGCAAGGTTGGTGTGTGCGCTTGTATCGTGACTCAGGAGTCTGTTTAATTGATCTGCATGAAGTGGCGCTAAAGGGAGATAAAACTCCATTTCAACTAACTTTTTTCTATTTTCAATATTTTTTAATTTGATTGTATTGAGGTGGTTTTCACTGGAGTCAAGCGGCGTATTCAATATATCTAATATCCAGTTTTCGATGACAGGGCTCCATTCCTGGTCAAAGCCGTATTGGGTGAGTTGATGAATAACGTGTTGATTGAGTGACAACTTGGTTGTATTCGTAAAGTTGAGTCGTTCAAGTAGGCTGTGTAAAAATGTTCCGGCGTGAGCACCTCTCGGAAACTGAAACGGACTGCTGTATTGTTCTATTGATAATGCATCGCGCTCGGAGTGTTTGGTGTGTACGTGATGTGATGCAGTGAGTGCTGAGTAACTGGTCACGCGCCACTGTCTGTTTATTATGTGATTAAATGGTTTGGTTTGGTTGTTTGGTCTGATTGTTTCAGGAGTTTCGTAGAGTTCTGCTTTTGGCTCAGGCAATCGATCAATCTGAATGGAGTCGGGCGCCATTTTTGCTAATGCTGATAACCGGTTTTTAATGTCAGCATCAGTCAGTTTATTCAATATTTTCGCTTCACCATGTAATAAATAACCGAGTGCAGAGTTTTCAGCACCTTTGATTTTTCCCCAAGTGATATAACATAAATATTTTGCACGAGTTAATGCGACATAAAGCAGGCGAACCTGTTCCGCAAGCGCTTCTTGTCTGGCTAGTTCACTGTGCTTATCTTTGTTTTCAGAGTGGATGTCGACGCAGAGTTGATTGCTATTATCTGCATGGAAAATAACGGCCTGATTTTTATTTCGGGTGTGTGTGCTCCAGATAAAAGGTAAAAATACGACGGGGTATTCGAGACCTTTGCTTTTATGAATGGTGATGATTTTAATGAGTGCTTCATCACTTTCAAGGCGCAGTTGCTGCTCTTCATTTTCATCAGGGTGGGTGCGGTTCAGGTTCAACCAGCGTAACAGATTTTCCATGCCGGGCAGCGCGGTAGCTGCATCTTGCAATAGCTCTGCAAGGTGCAGAAGGTTGGTAAGTGAGCGTTCACCATCGTTCTGTTTTAATAGTCTGTCTGGAATATTATATTCCCGTAACAGTTGTTGAAACATCGAGATAAAGCCTTGTTCCAGCCAGCTTTGATGGTATTGTTGTATTTGTAATAAAACAGTTTCCCAGGCTTGATCATTGTGACTTATCGTATCAATTTTTTGGGCATTAAAGCCCAGTAGTGGTGTGCAAAGTGCTGCACGTAGCAAACGATCATTGCCGGGTTCAGTGATTGCACAGAGCACTCGATACAACGCATCACATTCGGGGGTGTAAAATACATTTTCCCGACTGAGACAAACACTGGCAATTTGATATTGTCGCAAAGCGTTTTGCATGATTTGTGCTTCTGCATGGCTGCGTACAAGAATTGCGATATCCTGAGCCTGAAGTGGTTGTTTGCCAATGACGGCCTTACCTTGGTCGCCTTGTGTTAATAGCTGGCAGATTTTTGATGCACAGCTTGACGCAATCTCTTTTTTTGCTGTATTGCCTTGAATGGCTTTATCATCATCACTTTCAATTTGCCAGAATTGCACAGGCACCGGAGGGGAATTATCGATAAGGAGTGGCTCTTTATCACTTTCGCCCGCAGCATTAACCGGAATAAACGGGATTTCGTTATGGTATATAAAAGGCGCACTGGATTGTTCAAACAGAGTATTGATTGCGTGAACCATTTTGTGGGTTGAACGCCAGTTTGTGCCTAGTGTATGGTGATGATCAGGGTTGCTAATAAAGCGCTTGGCCTGAATGTAGGTGAAAATATCAGCACCACGAAAGCTGTAAATGGCCTGTTTGGGGTCGCCAATCATTAATAGAGATGTGTTTAATGGTTCATTGTTGGGTGTGCTGGCGTAGAGGGTTTTGAAGATTTCGTACTGCAGTGGATCGGTATCCTGAAATTCATCAATCATGGCTGCAGGATATTGCTTTCTTATTTTTTTTATTAGTGCTGGGCCAATGTCTTTGTTTGTAACTGCGTTCTTGAGCCGTGCGAGCAGGTCGTCAAAAGTCAGTTGTGCTTTTTCCTGTTTGCGTACAGTGCTCTCACTTTTCAGGTATGTTATGGCTTGGTGAAGCAGTGTCAGGTGGATATCTGTGCGTAATAGTTCGATACGTTTTAAAAAATCGTCGCAATGTTTGAAAAAACTATTTTCAGGTGGTTGCGCTCCTTTTTTGAGCGAACTTTCAATTTTAGTAATGGAAAAAAGTTCGAATTTTTCTGGTGGATTTAAAAGTGTTGATTGGTCTGAAAAATATTTTTCTGTACGAGCGATGTGGGTGGGCAAATTTTTATAAATATTGCGTTTTAGATCGGTTGAATTCAGTAGGTAGTCACAGATTGAGTCAATTTCAACATTCCAGGTTTTCTTAAGTGATTCGAAAAGCAAGGTTGCCTTTTTAAGGTGCTCTGTTAAATCAGGTGATGAAATTTCGGGCAAGAGTTTTATTTTGGGCTGTTTGGCATAAGGAGATATTTTGTTCCATAACCCAGTAGGTGTCTTCCAGGTTGACTGGGCAAATGCAATGAGTTCATCCGGTGCATCATAGAAAGTTGTTCGCCAGAAATCTTCTATGATTTGATGCGTCAGAGTGTTTTCGTTAGTGAGCAGTTCAGTGTCAAATAGTGTGCCGCTTTCAAAAGCACTTTCTTGAAGCATGCGTTGACAAAAACCATGTATGGTAAATATTGCTGATTCATCCATGCGTTTGAGTGCATCGTTTAACTGGATGAGCGTTTGTTGTTTGTCATTACAATTTTTCAGAAGATCAGTCAGGACGGTGTCATTACTATTGCCTTGCAATAACGCGTCATATAGTTCTTTAATACGCCGACGAATGCGGTTGCGCAACTCTTCTGTTGCCGCCTGAGTGAAAGTGACCACAAGAATTTCATCTACCTGAAGGGGGTGGTTTGGATTCGTGCTAAGTAAATTTCCCAGCAAAAATCGCAAATAAAGTGTGCTGATTGTATGGGTTTTTCCTGTGCCTGCTGAAGCTTCAATCAGATGAATTCCACTGAGAGGCAGTGCTAAGGGGTTGAGTGTTTGCATGATGCAAACGTGACAGGAATGATGAAATGAGTCAAGAAAAAAGGTTTGGCAAAGGTCAATTGTTCGATAACTCAACTGTGGGAGGGTGAATTATCGGATTGATTCTTTTGCCAAACCTTATTAAGGTAGTGCATAAAATACACTATAAGCAATCACGCTCCATATCCATGATTTATTATTTTTCCATTTATGCGCTCTATTTCAACACAATGAGGCATAAAAAAAAATAAGGGTAAATACTTAGAATTGTACTAGTTTTTGATTTTTTATAAGTTGGATGTCACTTTATCACTTAAAATTTTAATGGAAATGTATTATTATGCTTGCTTTGCAGCGTGAAAGCTGTGTGCTTTTAATTAGAAGTACAATATTTTTTTCTGGAAACCCCTTAAATTTTTAGAGCTAAAAATAAAAAATATAAGCCAGCCAGAAGGAGTCGTAGGCATAACCAGTTTATATAGGTATTAAATGTTTGAACCCGAATCATTGCTACGCACTTCCCAAAAAAATGTTCATCGCCAGCCCGCAGAAGCTGAAACAACCGATTTAAATGATAAGCTTATTCTTGAGAATATTCTTTGCTCTACGGACTCTGCAATTATTGCGACAGATCTGAATTACCGGATTATTTATTCTAATCCTTCTGCTGAAAGAATACTGGGCTATCGCTTTGATCATTCCAGTAAAAGTTTAATCACCGATGTTTGCTCTAAGCTTGCTTTAGAACCTGAGTATCTGAAGCAAATCACGGATGAAATTCGCTGTGAAGGTTTGTTTCAATTTTCGCTTAAATTGGACAAGGAAAATGACCTGAAGTATCTCGAGTGTAAGTTTTCGGGTATATGGAATGAGGATAGAGTGTTAATCGGGTTTTTGTTGATGGCACAAGATGTGACGGAACGTGAAAAAGGTTTTTCCGCACTTAGAGCGCATCGTTCGGAGTTGGCGCAGGTGGCTCGTTTGAATGTAATGGGGGAGATGGCTTCCAGTCTGGCGCATGAGTTGAATCAACCGCTGACAGTAATTTCTAGTTATTGTGATGCGGCATTAAATTTTATTGATAATGAGAAGGAGCATTGTTCCGGTCGTGTATTAAATGCGCTAAAACAAAGCCGTTCTCAGGCATTGCGTGCCGGTGAAATTATTAGAGGTATTCGTCAGTTGGTACGTAAAGAGGCTGGCGAACGTCGAACAGCGGATATTAATAGTCTGGTGGATAATGTTGTTGGGTTGATTGAATCTGAAATTCATGACCATGAAATCATATTGCGCTGTTATATGGATCCTGAATTACCTTCAATTTCTGTCGATGGAATTCAAATTGAGCAGGTTATTTTGAATTTATTACGTAATGCGCTGGAAGCAATGGATGCGTGTGGTGAATTGATCATTTCAACCGCACTGCATGAAAGTGGGGAAAAAATTACTGTTTCAATTCTGGATGATGGTCCTGGCTTTCCTGACGGAGTGAGTGATCGGTTATTTGACGCATTTTTCACAACTAAAACCAATGGTTTGGGGATGGGGCTGTCAATCAGCAAAACCATTGTTGAGGCACATGGTGGGAGTTTGTCTGCTGAAAATATTCATCCTCATGGGGCTCTTTTTAGTTTAATGTTGCCGGTAGTTGTTGATGGAGATAACGATGAGTAATCAATCCACAGTTTTTTTGGTTGATGATGATGATGCGGTGCGCGAAGCAATTCAACTGTTTCTTCATGCTAAAGACATTGCTGTGGAAGCATTTGCTTCTGCGAGTGATTTTTTAGAGTGCTATAAGGGTAATCAATCTGGTTGCCTTGTGCTGGATGTTCGTATGGCTGGAATGAGTGGCTTGGAACTGCAGGATGTTCTTATTGAAAAAGAGATAAAAATTCCGATCATATTTATAAGTGGTCATGGTGATATTCCAATGGCAATACGTGCATTTAAAGCAGGCGCTGTAGATTTTCTGGAAAAACCATTTGATAATAATCGCTTGTTTAATTGTATTACAGAAGCATTTCAAAATGATCTGAAATGTCGTAAAGAAGATGGCGAAAAGCAGAGGTTTATATCGCATTATGAGCAATTAACCCCACGTGAACGGGAAGTGATGGTATTGGTGGTGAATGGCCATAGCAATAAAGAAGTTGCACGCGAATTAGATATAAGTCACCGCACCGTTGAGATACATCGTCGTCGAGTGATGCGTAAAATGGATGTCCGTTCGGTATCTGACTTGATCGGGTGTGCGATGGCTGGTGGAGTTCATATTAGCCAACAACATCCAGTTTCCTAGGGCGAAAATCAACACCGAGTTCTTTAGTCAGCTTTTCGCAAGCGTCAATGTCTAAACCCTCAAGCCCATGGATAGCAGTCACGGTCACCTCGGGTACGTACTTCGGTGCTAACCGTAAAAAATCGAGTACGGCATGGAATGAGCCTTTTAATGCCGGCTGGCAGTGTTGATTGTAAACGGCTTCGTTTTGGCCGTTGAGTGAAACAGATAGTGCGTCAATCAAACCGGTAAATTCAGGCAATACATTGCGTTTGTGAAAAAGATTGGCAAGACCGTCGGTGTTTACACGTACTCTTCCACCCTCTTTTTTGATGTGCTCAGCAACAGTGAGTAGTGCTTTGAGTCTGAGTGTGGGCTCACCAAACCCACAAAATACAATAGAGTCATAGTCTCTCGGATTGCCAATGCTCGCTATAATCGAATCAATTTCAGGGCGTTGCTCCAGTGTCAGATCAAAATCATGAACCTTTTTGATACCTTGTGTTTTAGGGCAAAACTTACATTCCAACGTGCAGCGATCGGTAATATTCAGATAGAGATTATTGTTGATACGGTAGGCGATGGTTTGGTTCATAATATTTTTAAATATTAGTGCGAATAAAAAACCCGCTTGAAGCGGGTTTTCTAGCTTTCATTCTCAGGTTTTAAGCAATTATTTAATTTTTGCTTCTTTGTACATCACATGTTTACGAACAACGGGATCGAACTTTTTAATTTCGAACTTCCCAGGCATGTTACGTTTGTTTTTTGTTGTGGTGTAAAAGTGGCCTGTTTTAGCAGAAGAGACCAGTTTGATTGTATCACGCATAATATTTTCCTAAACCTTTTCGCCACGGCTACGGATTTCAGACAGCACGGTGTCGATTCCTTTTTTATCAATAATGCGCAGACCTTTAGGGGTCAGTCGCAAACGAACCCAACGATTTTCACTTTCAACCCAAAATCGGTGGGAATGTAAATTGGGTAGGAACCGACGACGAGTTTTGTTGTTGGCGTGAGATACATTGTTCCCGGCCATGGGGCGTTTGCCGGTTACCTGACATACTTTGGACATTTAAACGGTCTCCAAAAACAGACTTAATATAAAGTGGTGCGGATTCTTATCATAAAACGAAGCTTTATATCAAAATATCGCTCTTAAATCAAACCCCGTTCAGCAAATGATACTGCTTTGTTATCACCAATGACCAGATGATCCAGTAATCGAACGTCAATTAATGAAAGAGCCTCTTTAAGGCGTTGGGTGATCATTTTATCGGCATGGCTGGGTTCTGCGACACCTGACGGGTGATTGTGAGAGATGATCACGGCCGCCGCGTTATGTGTTAATACACGTTTGACGACCTCGCGAGGATGAACGCTGGCACTATTAATTGTGCCTTGGAACAGCTCTTCAAAACAGATAACACGATGGTGGTTGTCCAAAAACAGACAGCCAAATACTTCGTGATTGTAATCTCTTAATCGTGCAATCAGGTAGTCATGTGTTGCTTTTGGATTGTTTAATGTGTCACCTCGCTCCATTGACTCTTTTAAGTAGCGACGACCCATTTCCAGTACGGCCTGTAACTGTGTGTATTTGGTTGGTCCAAGCCCTGGAGCCTGGCAAAAGCGTGTTATATCGGCATTAAACAGAGCGCGTAATGATCCAAACTCATTGAGTAGATCACGGGATAGGTCAACGGCAGTTTTGCCGCGTATTCCTGTGCGAAGAAAAATAGCAAGAAGCTCTGCATCTGAAAGTGCATGGGCTCCACGCTGTAAAAGTTTTTCACGAGGCCGTTCTTCAGTAGGCCAATCGGTGATGGGTGGCATGCGGACTCCTTGTCACGATACTTTATAATGACTGTTTTTTAGGTGACGTTGAAGTGCGAAAGAAAATAGCTTGTTGTCCTGAGGATGGGTTGAATCAAATTCAATGCCTATGCGGTATTGGTTTTTTTTCTCATGAACAGGGGTGCACCAACG
>CAYXVC010000012.1:10351-21743 GCA_964468225.1 uncultured Gammaproteobacteria bacterium | reverse complement strand
TTACAGTCGGCCGGATCACCATTTGCCATTGTGTTTGATAATCGTGCTCTTCCTGTTCGCGCAATAATGACAGTCTGATTATATTTTGATTTATCTGAACATAATGTGAATGTGCCGTTGTTATTGGTGATTCCAGTTGAATAGAAACTTACAAAGTAACCAGTTCGGAAGCCAAGGTATTGCAGTTCACTGCCACCTTTAAGTGAATTTTGAGTATGAATAATAAGTTCGTTTTCATCTCTTTTATTATTGTTATTGTGGTCACTAAAAATAATCCAGCCTGATTGCCACTGTTGAGTACGGCTACAATATGCGCCGTCATTGCTTTCGCACAAAATAACTTTGTTGTTACGTTTAATAGCTTCGATACGAGTCAAATTAATATCGGCAATAAGTGTGTTTATTTGACTGGTCAGGAGGTTTTTTGAGAAAAAAGATTGCAGAGGCGGGATTGCTGTTGTGGTGGTGATTGCCACAATAGCAAGGACGGTCAGGAGTTCAATCAAGGTGAACCCATGACAGCAGCCTGCCGCAGAACCATGAAGCGTCCGACAGCAACAATTTTGGGTTTTGACATCCATGTCTTGCCCTTTGTAATTATCAATTAAGTGCGCACAATATGTGACATTCGTCACAAAAAAGCAAATTTAGTTTTTATTTTTTATTCTAAGCAGCGCTTTTTCTAAATTTTCCATGTGGGTTGCAAAAGAGAGACGTAAATAACCGGGTGCTCCAAAAGCCGACCCAGGTACTAAGGCAACGCCTGATTGTTCTAAAAAATACTCAGCGAGTTCAACATCATTGTTGATGCCTTTTATTGCATTTATTGCAGTTTGTACGTTAATGAATGCGTAAAAAGTACCTTGTGATTCCAGGCATTCAAAGCCATCAATTTGATTGAGTTCCTTGACAACAAAGTCATGACGTTTTTTAAACTCGGTTAACATGACTTGAATGCAATCCTGATCGCTTTCCAGAGCGGCTTGTGCAGCAATTTGGGAAATTGAGGTCGGATTGGATGTGCTTTGTGACTGAATTTTTTTCATTGCCTGAATGAGTTTGACCGGGCCAGCGGCATAACCGATACGCCAGCCTGTCATCGCATAAGCTTTGGAAACCCCGTTGAGCACGATACTACGATCATATAATTCAGGACAAGCCATGACAATATTACTGAAAGGCTCATCATGCCAATAGATATGTTCATACATATCATCGGTTGCAACCATGACATGAGGGTGACGTTTCAATACTTCTGCTAATGCACTTAGTTCAGCTCGACTGTAGACGGCTCCCGTTGGGTTCGAGGGACTATTAATGACAAACAGGCGAGTGCGCTGAGTCATTGAATCTTCCAGCTGTTCAGGTGTGATCTTGAAATTTTGTTGTATGCCCGTTTCAATGACGACAGGCTGGCCATCGGCCAATAACACCATGTCAGGGTATGAAACCCAATAAGGTGCCGGAATAATCACTTCATCGCCTGGATCAAGCAAAGCCTGCACCAAATTATAAAAGCTCTGCTTGCCACCGCAGGAAACCAGAATTTGATTGAGTTCGTAATGCAGATTATTGTCGCGCTCAAATTTATTTATAATGGCTTGTTTGAGTTCAGTGATACCATCCACAGCGGTGTATTTGGTGAAGCCTTGATGAATCGCTGTAATGGCGGCTTCTTTGATGTGATCGGGGGTATCAAAATCAGGCTCACCTACACCCAGAGCAATAATATCTCTGCCCGTTGCTTTTAGAGCCGCAGCGCGAGCGGTCACGGCGAGAGTAGGGGATGGTTTTATTTTTTTAACACGTTTAGACAGGTGCATTATTTTCTGATCCGGTTTCTGAGCTATGTAGTGATAGTTAAATCATATAACAATGAGTGGATAATCAAAATCCTTTATGAATAAAAAATTCGAATTAGTTTCAGCATTTCAGCCGGCGGGTGATCAACCGACTGCAATTAAAGAATTAGTGAATGGTCTTAATGATGGTTTGATGTATCAAACACTGCTTGGGGTCACGGGTTCAGGTAAAACGTATACGATTGCCAATGTGATTCAAAAGGTACAACGCCCAACGGTAATTATGGCACCTAATAAAGTTTTGGCGGCACAGCTTTATGGGGAGATGAAGGAGTTTTTCCCAAAAAATTCGGTTGAGTATTTTGTCTCTTATTACGACTATTACCAGCCTGAAGCGTATGTGCCGTCTTCGGATACTTTTATTGAAAAAGATGCTTCGATTAATGATCACATCGAACAAATGCGCCTTTCGGCAACAAAAGCTCTTCTGGAGCGGCGCGATACCATTCTGGTGGCTTCAGTGTCGGCAATCTATGGTCTGGGTGATCCAGACTCTTATATGAAGATGATCATGCATCTGGACCGGGGCGATATTATCGATCAACGTGAAATTTTACGTCGCCTTGCGGATCTGCAATACAGTCGTAACGACGTTGATTTGCGGCGCGGAACCTATCGTGTGCGCGGTGAAGTCATTGATATTCATCCAGCAGACTCTGAGCATGATGCCGTTCGGATTGAACTGTTTGATGATGAAATTGAATCACTGGCCTGGTTCGATCCTCTGACGGGTGAGGTATTACGTCGAGTACCACGATTGACTATTTACCCAAAATCTCACTATGTAACACCGCGTGAAACCGTGCTATCAGTGATTGATCATATTAAAGAAGAGTTAAAAGAGCGTTTAGTGCAGCTAAATGATGCAGATAAATTAGTGGAAGCGCAGCGCCTTGAGCAGAGAGTCAAATACGATATTGAGATGATGGTCGAGTTGGGGCATTGCTCGGGCATTGAAAACTACTCCCGTTACCTTTCCGGTCGCGCACCCGGTGAAGCACCTCCAACATTATTTGACTATTTGCCTGACGATGCACTGTTAGTGATTGATGAAAGTCACGTCACGATTCCTCAAATTGGTGCGATGTATAAAGGCGATCGTGCCCGTAAAACCAATTTGGTCGAGTATGGTTTTCGTCTGCCTTCCGCGCTGGATAATCGTCCCATGCGCTTTGATGAATTTGAAAAACTGTCGCCGCAGTCCATCTTTGTTTCCGCAACGCCAGGAAAATACGAAGCGGAAAATGCATCATCAATTGCCGAGCAGGTAGTGCGCCCCACCGGGTTGATTGATCCCGAAATTGAGGTGCGGCCTGTTGGAACGCAAGTGGATGATCTGTTATCTGAAATTAATAAGCGTGCCCCAATTGGCGAGCGAGTGCTAGTCACAACGTTGACTAAACGCATGGCAGAAGATCTGACCGACTATCTGGATGAACACGGCGCCAGAGTACGCTATCTTCATTCTGATATAGATACGATGGAACGTGTCGAAATTATCCGTGACTTACGTTTGGGTAAATTTGATGTGTTGGTGGGTATTAACTTGTTACGTGAAGGGCTGGATATTCCCGAGGTGTCACTGGTGGCGATTCTTGATGCCGATAAAGAAGGGTTTTTGCGTTCAGAGCGATCACTGATTCAAACCATTGGGCGAGCAGCGCGGAACCTCAAAGGCAAGGCTATTTTATATGGAGATAAAATAACGGGTTCAATGCGTTATGCAATTGATGAAACGGAACGTCGCCGAGTGAAACAGGAAGCTCATAACAAGTTACATGGCATTACACCAAAAAGTGTGAAAAAAGCAGTTTCTGATATCATGGAAGGGGCTTACGCAAGCAGCTCTGGGTCATCGGCAAAGCGCTATGCAAATGTTGCAGAAGAGATCATTGAATATGGTAGTCTGTCACCTTCGGTACTGCAGAAAAAAATTAAGGCGCTGGAAAAACAGATGATTCAACATGCGCGTGATCTTGAATTTGAAGAAGCCGCAAGAGTGCGCGATGAAATTCATAAGATTAAAGAAGCAAATATGGGGTTGATTAATTAATAATTTTTTTGACTTTTTGATATTGAAACGCATAATGCGTGGCAAAGATACTAAAGGGTAGTTAAGGTGCTTGAATGAAATGTGTTGTTTATAAAGGCCTGAAAAAACATGATACTTACCTGTTTGTTGAGCAGGAGGATGATTTTTCACGTATTCCCGAATCGCTATTGACGATGCTGGGGGATCTTGAATTGGTGATGTCAATGGAGCTGACCGAAGAGAGAAAGTTGGCGAGTGCAGACGTTTCTGATGTTAGAAAGCAATTATTGGATGAAGGGTTTTACCTGCAGCTTCCACCAAAAACCTATCTGCCTAACATGATCCCTTCGATGGCACATTAATTGGCTTGTGGAAGAGGAAAATAAAAATAAGTCTGACTTGAATCAGTCGAGTGAAGCTCGGATTTTACCGTTTGTCGCACATTTGGTTGAACTACGAAATCGATTAATTAAAGTCCTTTTAGTTGTACTTGTCATTTTTATAGCGCTTTTTCCATTTGCAGGTGAGCTGTATACTCTGCTTGCTGATCCGATTATGCGTTATTTGCCTGAAGGCAGCACTATGATCGCTACGGGTGTGACAGCCCCTTTTTTAACACCCTTTAAATTCGCATTGGTCCTGTCCATCTATCTGGGAATTCCTGCAATTTTATATCAAGTATGGGCTTTTGTTGCTCCTGGATTGTATGCAAAAGAGCAGCGCTTGATTTTACCTTTGGTGATCTCCAGTGCCTTACTGTTTTATAGTGGCATGGTGTTTGCCTATTATGTTGTTTTCCCTGTGTTATTCGGTTTTTTTATCGGGATTGCGCCAGAAGGTGTTGCCGTCATGCCGGATATTGCAAATTATCTGGATACGGTTTTGAAACTGTTTTTTGCTTTTGGGCTTGCTTTTGAAGTTCCCGTTGCAGTGGTGTTGTTGATTCGAATGGGAGTGACGACGGCAGAGCGGTTGAGTACCAAACGTCCTTATATTATTTTGGGCGCATTTGTTGTTGCAATGTTATTGACACCACCGGATGTTATTTCTCAAACATTACTAGCGATTCCTGTTTGGTTGCTGTTTGAACTTGGGCTGTTCGTTTCTCGATGGGTCACGCCAGTTAAATCTATAGAAAAATCGACGCAGGATTGAAATGGAAGAACATAAAGTAGTAAATAATTCTCGAGAGATCTCTTTTGTCACAAAAGTGACGGATGCTCTATTTTCACTACCTCAATATTTATTACCGCACCATGCATTGTCGCGTTTAGTCTATCGAGTAACCCAGATAAAAGTGGCATGGTGGAAAAATGGTTTTATAAGGAATTTTGTCAAACTCTATAAAATCGACATGCAGATTGCAAAGGAGAGTGAGCCAGAAGCATACGAGAGCTTTAATCAGTTTTTTACTCGTCCACTGAAACCGGAGTCACGCCCGATAGCAGAAGGCGATGAGCGTTTGGTTTCTCCAGTCGATGCCGTTGTCAGCCAGTTTGGCGCACTTATTGGTGACGGTAGAGATTATCTGGTTCAAGCCAAGGGGCATGACTATTCAGTGGATTCTTTACTTGGGGGGAATTCACCGTGGACCTCAAAATTCCAGGGTGGGGAGTTCGCAACGCTCTATTTGTCGCCGAGTGATTATCATCGCATTCATATGCCTATAGACGGACGTTTGTTAGAAACCATTTATGTACCGGGTCGCCTGTTTAGTGTGAATCAGGCGACGGCGCGCTCTATACCATCACTATTTGCCAGAAACGAGCGATTGGTGACAATTTTTGAAACAGAAGCAGGGCCTATGGCACTGATTATGGTAGGTGCATTGTTTGTGTCGGGTATTGAGACTGTTTGGAGTGGCTGTATTCCTCGTCCACCCTCAACCAGCATTCAGCGTAAAACTTATGGTGAAGGTGGGTCGGTTATCTCTTTACAAAAAGGCGAAGAGTTGGGGCGTTTTAATATGGGATCTACAGTGATTTTATTGTTTGGTTCTGATCAAATTAAATGGGCAGATTCTATTGATCTTGAGGTGAAAGTTCAGATGGGGCAGTCGTTGGCCCAAAGAAAATAGCAATATGTAAGAAATCGTATTCATTCTTGACTTTATTCATAAATTTAGAGCAAAATCCTAAAATTACTCCTGTTTAGTAAGTAATTAAACGTATAGGCATGAATTTTTAACAATGTATTCTTTGATTAGTGTTTCGAAATAAATATATAAGAGACTTGATATTATGTGCGATCTTAATAAGAACAAGAAGAAAAGTGCTGGGTTTAAACCAATGAAATATATCAGTAGCTTATCTCTCCTCCTTATCGTAGCAACATCACCTGTTATAAGTTATGCCGCTTTTGAAGCTAGCCCTACTGGGGAAATCGCTTTGACAGGCGCTAAAAATGGTGGTGTGGCCTGGAGTGATTTTAATAATGACTCTTGTCTTGATGTCTTGGTGAATGCAGGCAATGTTCAGCTCTTGCAGCAAAATAAGGCCGGTGGAAATTGTTTGGGAACTTTTAATTCCGTTCGTACTTTTGGTTCTCCAACAGAAAGTCTTCGTTCAGTAGTCTGGGGCGATTTTAATAACGACGGCTACACTGATTTTGCCGTTAATAAATTTAATCGGCTGGTTATCTATAAAAATGTTGATGGCACGGCAGCATCGTTTATTGAAGTGTTGAATGAAGATCCTGGTAATACTGAAGGTCTGGGGTGGATTGATTATGATGCAGATGGCGATCTTGATCTTTTAGTACAAAATCAGGAGGTGGGCACATATCTTTATAATAACGATAATGGCGTATTTACTTCTTCGGCTATCCACGCAGGGAATATTTTCGGTGATTATCTGGCAGTCGCTGATTTCGATACCGATGGTGATGTTGATGCCTACATTCGTCGTGATGGAACGGCGAATAACGGTGCTCAAACAGATCTATATGTTAATGATGGTAATGGCACCTTTTCTCTAAACAATACAGTCAATGAAAATTCACCCAATGATAATAAAGGGGGGGCTGTTTTTTGTGACTTTGATAATGATGGTGATTTTGATCTGGCTCGAACGGATGGAGGTCAACAAGGAATTTTTGAGCAGGTTAATGGTGAATTTTCTCTGAAAACAGAAACAAACTTTCCAGGTAGTTATGACAGTATTGCTTGTGGAGACGTAAATAACGATGGTCTTATTGATCTTTTCTTTAGTGGTGCAGTCAGTACGTTATACCTCAATAATGGTGACTTTTCTTTCTCAATAGATAACTTGAATATCGCCACAAACGGAGGCGATGGTAAAGGAAGTGCCTTTGCTGATTACGATCGTGATGGTGATATGGATCTGTTGATTAACAAAAACAATGCACCAACAGAGCTTTGGAAAAATCTGCAAAATGATAAAAATTATCTTCAGGTTCAGTTAACAACGGATGGTCGTGATGCTCTGGGAGCTACGGTTCGTTTATATGATGCCGAGACAAACGAAGCGGTTTCCGGTGTGCGGGAAATTAACGGTGGAATGGGTTGGGGAAGTCAGGCAGCACCTTTTGCCCATTTTGGTGGTATTGATCCAGAAAGAAATTATATTGCACGCGTAAAATTTGTCGGTGGAGAAACTGCTGATCATACGGTTACACCTGCTGAATTGTGTGACTACCAATTGTTATCCATTGATAGCGACGGCAGTAATAGCCTACGTGAATGCATCATTGATAGTGATGGCGATGGTATTAAAGATGACGTTGATCTGGATGATGACAACGACGGTATTACCGATGTGCTGGAAGATGGCGATGCTGCTGTAGATACGGATGGTGATGGTATTCCTGATCGGCTGGATTTAGATTCAGACAATGATGGTTTGTATGACTTTACTGAATCCGGTGCGGCTGACTTATCGTTGGATACTGATGGTCGTATTGATGGTGATGTAGGTGCAAACGGTTTGCCTGATGCTATAGAAACCGAACCTGAGTCTGGAAAGGCAAATTACAATGATGGTCTGCCTGTAGATACCGATGGTGATGAACTTGCTGATTTCCGTGATTTGGATTCTGATGGTGACGGTGATAATGATGTGACAGAAGCCGGGGGCAGTGATCCTGATAATAATGGTCTGATTGGAAGCGGTGTTCCTGTTGTAGGTGCTGTGGATGGTATGCCTTCTGTAAATGAAAGTGGTCTTGCAGAAGGTGCCGGGCTTGATTATCCCGGTGTTACTCCTGAGCCTGGAATGCCCGATAAAGATGGTGATGGTATCAGAGATGATATTGATCTGGATGATGATAATGATGGCATTACTGACCTGTTAGAGGGTGATGGTGTTGTAGATACGGATGGTGATGGTATCCCCGATAGTATGGATTTAGATTCAGACAATGATGGTTTGTATGACTTCACTGAATCAGGTGTGACTGATTTAACACTGGACACAGATAACAACGGTCGTGTTGACGGTGATGTGGGCGCTAATGGTTTGCCTGATGCGGTTGAAACTGCTGTTGATTCAGGCATTCTTAATTACAATGAAGGTCTGCCTGTAGATACCGATGATGATGGCGTTGAAGATTTCCGTGATCTGGATTCGGATAATGACGGTATTACCGATGTGATTGAAGCTGGCGGAGGCGATCTCAACGCAGATGGGATTTTAGATGATGACGTTATAGTTGATGAGGGTGTAAATGTTGATAGCGATGGTTTGGTGTCAGGCAGCACAAATCTCCCACCTTTTGATACCGATGAAAATGGTATACCTGACTATCGTGATCTCGACTCCGATAATGATGAACTGTCAGATATTATTGAAGCAGGATTTTCAGATAGTGATGATGATGGAGTGATTGATTCTTTTAGTGATGCAGATGGAGATGGGTTTGACGATAATTCAACCATGCCTCTATTAGCTGATTTGCCTGATAGCGATGAAGACCGCCGTCCAGACTATCGTGATAATGACGATACAGATAACGATGGAATTCCAGACTCTGCAGATATGGACGATGACAATGACGGCATTCCTGATGCACTGGAAGATGATGGCACTACCTTGGATACGGATGGTGATGGCGTTCCAAACAGGCTGGATTTAGATTCAGATAACGACGGTTTGTATGATGCACTGGAATCAGGAGCTGGGGTGGCGCTGGTTAATGGGCGTGTTGACATTAGTGACGGTGGTGTGGGTGATAATGGTTTGCCTGATATTGTTGAAACTGATGTTGATTCAGGAATTCTTAATTACAATGATGGTCAGCCCGTCGATACCGATGGTGATGAAATTCCTGATTTCCGTGATCTGGATTCGGATAACGATGGTATCACTGACGTGATTGAAGCGGGTGCAGAAGACCCTGATAAGAATGCGTTCATTGGTAGCGGTTCACCACCCGTTGTAGATCCTAATGGTTTGGCTGCGGATGCAGGCGTGACACCTGTCAATACAGATCGTGATAATGAAAACAAAGAAGACGAAGTAAATGTTCCCG
Source organism: uncultured Gammaproteobacteria bacterium (assembly GCA_964468225.1). Lineage (GTDB taxonomy): Bacteria > Pseudomonadota > Gammaproteobacteria > JAADGQ01 > JAADGQ01 > S141-38. The sequence continues at coordinate 12,362 of CAYXVC010000012.1, read as the reverse complement.
ATTATCGTGATTTAGACAGTGATAATGATGGTATTCCCGATGTTCGGGAAGCAGGTGGTACGGATAATTATACTGATCTGACATTGGGTGAAATTGTGGATCTCAATGGAGATGGCCTTGATGATTCAGTCGCAGAAAATCCCCTGCCTGATACTGATGAAGATAAACTACCCGATTACCGTGATCTTGATTCTGATAATGATGGTATTCCTGATGTAAGAGAAGCTGGTGCCAATGACCAGGACCTCGATGCTGATGATGGTCATATTTATGATTTTTTAGACGAAAATAGTAATGGATTTGAAGATACTATTGAAAGCTCTCCATTACCTGTTCCTGATACCGATGGCGATGGAGTTGCAGATTACCTGGATGATGATTCAGATAATGATGGCCTGAAAGATCTGGTTGAAGGTGGTGGCACTGATATTGATGACAACGGTATTGTTGATGAAATGGTAGATATCAACAGTGATGGTTATGATGATCGACTTGCAGCTACCCCTCTGACGATTCCTGATAGCAATGGTGATGAAATCCCGGATTTTCGTGATGCTAAGCGGAATGTAGATGTTAACCCCAATCCGAATACCGATACCGAATTGGAAACAGGTTTGAAGGGTATTGGTGGCGTGGGCGCAATGGGGCCTGCATTTCCACTGTTATTGATTATTTCACTATTTTGTCTGGTGACTCGGAGCAGGTCAAAACTTAACAGCATAAAAGTTTTAAGTGTTCCAGTGTTAGCGGTGGCTCTGGGTTCAGGAGTCATGTGGGCAGCCCCTGTGAATGCAGAAGAGGTGGGTCTTGATGTGTCCGAACACCAAAATTCTGGTCAAAGCCTGTTTGAATGGCGGAGTCGTTGGTATGGTGGCTTGGGCATCGGTATCTCTAATCTGGAGCCTGATGTAAACGACACTGGCTATTCAGTGGAAGATGCGCGTGGCAAAGGCGGCCGAGCTTATATCGGTTATGACCTGTTTAAACGGTTGAGTCTTGAAGGTTATTATTCGGATCTTGGAGAGGCAAAAATGTCACCCAATGGTGCGCTTGAATATCAGGACGTGGGTTTAAGTGCCTTATATTATCTGTATAAGCAAAATCTGAATCATGTTGGTTTTGGCGTTTTTGGTAAAATGGGTGCTGGCCGGATGAGAAATCAGTCTGACCTGCCATTCAATCGTCTGAAGGACTATCATCTTTTATGGGGCGGCGGTATTGAATATGCCTTTAAAAATGGTTTAGCTCTGCGTGGTGATTTTGATTTTTATGATATAGATTCCCAGTTTGTGACGGTGAGCTTGATGACGCGTTTTGGTGATCTCAAGCCTGTTCCTGTTATTGCACCATTACCTGTCGAGAAAGATAGTGACGGTGATGGAGTCCTTGATGGAAAAGACAGATGCCCCGATACAGTGGCCGGTGCAGTGGTTGATATTTATGGCTGTGAGCTGGATAGTGATAAAGATGGCGTTGTTGATCGATTGGATCAATGCCCAGATACTCCAGAAGGTACACCCGTTGATGCAGTCGGTTGTCCGTTGGATAGCGATAATGATGGTGTAATTGATGCAAAAGATCGTTGCCCTGACACTCGTGCAGGCGCCAAAGTAGATGAGCATGGCTGTGAAATTAAAGAACCTATTGTACTTAAAGACGTGCATTTTGATACTGATAAATCAGTATTGACTGAGAAAGCATTACACATTTTAAGTGGAGTAGAAAAAATATTGCGTCAGAACCCTGAAGTGATTGTGGACGTGATTGGACACACAGACATTCGTGGGTCTCACTCCTATAATCAAAAATTATCAGTATTACGTGCCAAATCGGTGCGTGATTATCTGATTGCTGCTGGTATAGCGAGCAAGCGTTTGCATATCAAGGGTTTTAGTTATGACCAGCCGGAGGCTGACAATGCAACTCCTGAAGGGCGAGCGGAAAATCGTCGTGTTGAGTTGTATGTTTTGGATCAGTAAGGTTACTGAAAATATGTGACTTTTAAAAAAGC
>CAYXVC010000012.1:0-10251 GCA_964468225.1 uncultured Gammaproteobacteria bacterium | reverse complement strand
ATTTGAACTTTGTTTAGTTAATAATACCCTATACTGTTTCGTACCTTTATTTATCAGTCACTTTCTATGCAGTTCATAATAAACTTGAAAAAATCAGTTGGATCACGAAAGCCCATAGGCTTTATATGGCTCAGCTGTTTTTTTATGATGTTGTTTTCCATAGGAACAGTCAGCGCCAGTGTGAAACTGACGGTTCTGGATGGAAAATCAGAAGATCGATTAGGCGCCAGTGTTGCATTATCTGGCAACACTGCGTTGGTAGGAGCTGATGGCACCAATACGGGAACGGTTTATGCCTATCATCGTGTTATTAATGAAGCGCCAGAAGGTGTTGAATTATCAAACCCCGTTGTATTAAGGGCAAATGATGCCAGCATTAATGACTCTTTTGGCTATGCATTGGGATTTTCGGGTAATACCGCTCTGATTGGAGCGATCGGAGATGATGATAGCGGAAACGACTCTGGTTCAGTCTATGTCTTTACTCAAAGCACAACTGCATGGTCTCAGCAAACAAAACTGTTAGCCAGTGATGGCGCAGCGGAAAATTATTTTGGAAACAGTATCGTTTTGGAGGGCAACACTGCACTGATCGGGGCATCGGGTAAAGCAGGTGGTGGTGCAGTTTATGTTTATACTCGTAATTCCTCAGGGAACTGGATAGAGCAAGCGCAATTAGTCGGTCATGACAGTAGGGAGAAAGATTTTTTTGGCAGTAGCCTTTCACTGGAAGGTAATACCGCTATTGTGGGTGCAACTGGTCGAGATGATCAAGGCTCTGAATCAGGTGCTGCTTATATTTTTACTCGCAATGCTTCGGGCGAGTGGGTGCAACAAGCAAAGCTGCTCGCTGACGACCGACAAGCCGGTGATGCATTCGGTAGCAGTGTTTCACTGAATGAAAACACGGCGCTTATTGGTGCAGCTGGTACGAACTCTACGGGCGCGGCTTACTTATTTTTTCGTAATAATCAGGGGCAATGGATACAGCAAAGCAAATTATTTGCCTCTGATGCCTCAATAAATGCATATTTTGGCTCCAGCGTTTCATTAGAGAACGGTGTTGCGCTGATAGGAGCTTATGGCCAAAATGCCTCATCGGCTTATCTGTTTACAAGGGATGGATCTGGTAATTGGAGCGAGCAGGCAAAAGAGACAAGAGCTATTTCTGATGCATTTGGGTATAGCGTGGCACTTGAGAATGGCAATGCGCTGATTGGAGCCATTGAAACAGGAGGCAAAAATCAATTGCCAGGAAAAGGTTCGGCCTATCTCATTCAGGACATCGCAAAAGATAATGATTCGGATGCTACCGTCAATATTATGGACACATGCCCGGATATTGCTAATTCAGACCAGCTTGATACTGATGGTGATGGTCTGGGTAATGCCTGTGATCCTGATGATGATAACGACAATGTTTTAGATGGCACCGACAAGTTTCCCCTTGATGCAACAGAATCGTCTGATTTTGATAATGATGGAATAGGCAACAATAGCGACCCAGATATTGATAATGATGGTTTGCCCAACACGGTTGAAAACAGATATGGCCTGAAAACTCAAAATTCCAGTGATGCCAGTGAAGATCTGGATGGAGACGGTTACAGTAATATTGAAGAGTTTCGTGCTGGCACCTCACTCAGTAATGCGGCAGAAAACCCAGGTTCTATCCTGGCGCTACACTATAAAATATTGGCCAGTGATGGGCGTGCAGAAGACTATTTTGGAGCGCAGGTGTCACTTTCAGGTGATACTGCAATAGTGAGTGCCAGCTGGAATTATGAAGGTGTTTCAGGTGCTGGAGCAGTCTATGTCTATGTGAGAAACGGTTCTGGGCAATGGTTGCAACAAGCTCGACTGAAGCCCTCCATTCCTGTTGAGTATGAGCGATTTGGCAGTGCATTGTCACTGGATGGAAATACTGCGTTGATTGGTGCAGTCTCTGATGCAAATAACCGTTCTGGTTCTGCTTATATTTTTATCCGAAATAGTTCCGGTGGCTGGAGCCAGCAAACTCGGTTGTCTGCTGAAGAAGGATCGCCCGATCGTTACTTTGGCAATAGTGTTTCTTTGGGTGGGAGTGCGGCGCTGGTTGGATCGCCAGGGTCAAACGCTGCTTACCTGTTTGCACGAGATTCGATGAATCGCTGGGCACTGGAAAAGAAGCTGGAAGCGGAACAACCGATTTCAGAGAGCTTGTTTGGAATCAGTGTAGCGTTATCAAACGATGTCGCACTGGTAGGCGCAGCAGCAATTAATTCTGCTTATCTATTCAAACGAGTGCAAAATTCTTGGGTGCAGCAACAAAAATTGATCGCACAAGATAGCGGCCGCAATAATTTTTTTGGCGGCAGTGTTGCATTGGTTGATAATGTCGCACTGATTGGTGCTTACCGAGACGATAGCAGTGGTGATGATGCGGGAGCAGCTTACCTTTTCGTTAGTAATGTTTCTGGACAGTGGGTGCAGCAGGAAAAATTACTGGCGATGGATGGCATGAGTAATGATCAGTTTGGATTACATGTTGCACTTGACGATGGTATTGCAGTGGTGGGAGCTATCGGTGACTCTGAAAAAGGGCCAGATTCGGGCTCTGTCTACCTGTTCATTCGGGATGCTTCGAATCAATGGAATACACGAGGAAAAATAATAGCACAAGATGGCGAAGAAGGTGACTGGTATGGATACCGTGTCGCTGTTTCAAATAATCGGGTGCTTGTCGGTGCACCGAGAGAGAATGATTACGGTGAAAATGCTGGCGCAGCCTATCTGTTTGATCGTGTCCGCCTTGATAGTGATGGCGATGGTTTGCTTGATGTTGTAGATAATTGCCCAAGTGTACTCTCTCAAAATCAAAGGGATACAGATAATGACGGCCAAGGCGACGCTTGTGATGAAGATGACGATAACGATGGCGTACTGGATGGTCAAGACCCTTTTCCTAAAGATGCTTCAGAAAATGTTGATGAAGATGGTGATGGTGTAGGCGACAATACAGACCCTGATCTGGATAACGATGGTTTGCCTGATTTGGTGGAAGATCGTTATGACCTGGATGAAAATGATAGCAGTGATGCTAATGAGGATCTGGATGAGGATAGTTATAGTAATCTGGCTGAGTTTCGTGCTGGAACCAAACTTGATGACGAAGCGAGCAATCCCGGTCAACTCAGTGCTTTACACTATAAATTATTGGCTAAAGACGGTGCTGTGAATGACGGCTTCGGTTACAGCGTTGCTATTGATGGTGATATGGTTTTGATTGGAGCCATTGGCGATAATAATAACAGCGGCGCTGCTTACATCTATAGGCGCAATGCCGACGGTGAATGGATAGAGCAAGCTAAATTAATGGCTGAAGAGGGTGGAGCAGAAAGCTATTTTGGCATCAGCGTTTCACTGGAGGGTGACACTGCAATGGTCGCTGCCCATGCTGAAACGGTGGGTGGGCGTAAAAATGTTGGGGCTGTTTACGTGTTTACGCGTAACGAATCGGGCCAATGGAATTTTGATACAAAAATTATTACGGATGATCGTGTAGTCGGTGGCTATTTTGGCATCAGTATCTCTCAAGAAAACAGTACCGCTTTAATAGGTGCGCATGGAGCCAAAGCAGCCTACCTCTTTGAACGGGACGCTACGGGGCGCTGGGTTCAAAAAGAGAAGATTTTTAAAGAAGATGCAAGCATAGAGGATTTTTTTGGATTCAGTGTATCGCATTCAGAAAGCGCAGTCTTTATTGGCGCGAAAGGGGAAGGTCGTGTTTACTTTTATGAAAAAGACATTGCTGGAAACTGGCTACAAAAAGCGGAATTGAAAGCCAGTGAAGAGGGCGATGAAAACTTTGGTTACAGCGTATCGCTCTCGGAAAACAGTGTATTGATCGGTGCGTATAAAAGTAAAGGGATCGGAAGTGGTTATATCTTTGCACGTAACGCTGATGGCCAATGGGTGCAGCAAGTCAGGCTGATATCAGAAAAAAGCTCGGGAAGTGATGGGTTTGGAGCCAGTGTGTCACTGCTTCGCAATGTCGCATTGGTCGGGGCTGTTTCGGAAAATGCGGCCTATCTTTTTTATCGTGATACTTCAGGGAATTGGAAAAAACAGACCCGATTTGTCGCAGTGGATGGCAGCACCGGTTTTTTTGCGCACAGTCTGTCTGTTTCTGAAGGCACGGCAGTGATCAGCCGCAAAGGCGATGATGATAATGCAATGGATGCCGGAGCTGTTTATATATTCGATGGTATGACGACGGATAGTGATGGTGATGGCCTGCTTGATGTGGCAGATAATTGCCCAGACCTTGTCAATACAGATCAAAACAATGCAGATAATGATAGCGCAGGAAATCTATGTGATACGGATGATGATAATGACGGCATACCGGATGTGGATGACCTTTTTCCTTTTGATGCATCAGAGTCTGTGGATTACGATGGTGATAAAATAGGGGATAATGCCGATCCTGATGCGGATAACGATGGCATTCCCGATTTGGTAGAAGAATATTATGAGCTGGATGACAGCAAACTGAACCCGCTGGATAGCAGTGATGCGAATAGAGATTTGGATGGTGACGGTTTCAGCAATCTGGTGGAATATCTCGCTGGCACATCGTTGAGCAATGAAAATATTACACCAGAAATGGTCAGCGCACTTCACTATAAAATAGTCAGTCACGACGGCGCAGAAAATGGTCTGTTTGGTCATAGTGTTTCACTGGGTGGTGATACGGCTGTGATAGGTGCGCCTAATGATAAAAACAGTGTTGGTGCGGCGTATATCTATATCAAAACGGAGAACCGCTGGATATTGCAAGCCAAATTGACAGCGGATGACCAATCAGAGAATGACTTTTTTGGTTATAGCGTCTCTTTATCAGGGAATACGGCATTGGTTGGAGCTTACGGAAGTCAAATTGACAGTGTTCGTTCAGGAGCCGCTTATGTTTTTGTCAGAGATAAGCGTGGGATCTGGAAGCAGCAAGCCAAATTAAAGCCGTCAGCCGGAGTAGAGAATAGCCGTTTTGGTTTAAGTGTTGCTTTGTCGGGTCATACAGCCTTGATAGGTGAATATAATAAAAATGGCAAAGTGACCGGAGCAGCCTATATTTTTGTAAGGGACAAACAGTCGCGTTGGTCAGAACAAGCCAAATTACTTGCGGATGATGGAGCAACAGGCGACTTCTTCGGATCATCCACAGCACTCTCTGCGGTGGGTGATGTTGCCGTCATCGGAGCTCGTAAGGTGAATGAAACGTCCAGTCAATACGATAGCGGTGCTGTCTATCTGTTTGAGCGTAATGCAGCAGGAAAGTGGAAGCAACAAACAAAGTTGACATCCGTCGATAAAGTGAAAGAAGGCTATTTTGGACGGAGTGTCTCTTTGTATGGAAATCTATTACTTGTAGGAGCCGATGGTGAAGTTTTAAATCGTGGTGCGGCTTACCTGTTTGAGAAAAATCCGGATGATGACAAATGGATGCAAATTAAAAGATTGTCTAATGAATCTCAGGAAGCAAATGATTATTTTGGGCGAAGTGTCTCTTTGGTCGATGGTATTGCCTTGATTGGAGCAAAAGGGCGCAATGCTGGCACCAGTTATCTGTATATGAAAGATAAAAAAAATCGATGGATTTATGCGGGGGAAGCTCGACCGGCTGATGGGCAGAGTGGAGATGCTTTTGGTTTGAGTGTTTCACTATCAGCAGATACCGCATTAGTCGGGTCTTATAATGATGGTGATAATGGCGAAAATTCTGGATCAGCCTATGCTTTTAAAAACCTTCTGGATGATAGTGACGGTGATGGTGTGTTGAACATTGCTGATAACTGCCCTGCAATTCGTAATGAAAACCAGAGAGACAGTAATGAAAATGGTATTGGAGATGTCTGTGACCCAGACAGCAAAAAAACAAAAGCATCAAGGTTTGTAACTGCGGATGGTGGTGCTGGCGCTATTTCAGTACTCTTTTTATTGATTTTATTCATTGTTGGGCGTATGCGTCCTGACAATAAACTCATGAGGTGAGCTATGTCAGCTACAATCAAAGGAACACAAACTGAAAAAAACTTATTGATCTCTTTTGCAGGCGAATCACAGGCGCGTAATCGTTATACCTATTTTTCCGGAGTGGCACGTAAAGAAGGTTTAATACAAATTTCAGCCATTTTTGAAGAGACAGCCAATCAGGAAAAAGAACATGCAAAACGTTTTTTTAAATTCCTTGAAGGAGGAGCGGTTGAGATTACTGAAAAATTTCCTGCCGGTACCATTGCAAGCACTTTAGAAAATTTGCGTGCAGCTGCTGAAGGTGAAGAGCATGAATGGACAGAAATTTATCCATCTTTTGCTAAAACAGCTCGTCAAGAAGGGTTTGAAGAGATCGCCGAAGCTTTTGAAGCGATTTCAATTGCAGAAGCACATCATGGTAAACGCTTTAAGCAACTCGCAGATAATCTGGAAGCGGGATTGGTCTTTAAAAGAGGCAATAAAGTGGTTTGGAGATGTAGGAACTGTGGTTACCTGCACGAAGCAACAGAAGCGCCAGAGCTATGCCCAGCCTGTTTACATCCTCAGGCCCATTTTGAACTGCTGGCTGAAAATTGGTAGTTGATGGTGAAACAAAAATTACGAATTCTGTTTTCCCCAATTCTGAAAGTTTTTGAATCAGGTACTGAGCTATTTTCTTATAAAGCATCATACCGAACTATTTTAATTGCAATGGGCGGGATATTTTCTGGCTTGGCCGTGCTGGTATTTTTTATCGCACAAGGTGAGGATCTCGGTTATTTATTGCCGGTTCTGGTGTTTGGATGTATTGGATTCATCAGTTTACTGGTGGGTTTGCTTGGTACTGACCGAGCTGTGGCCAAGATATGGGGTTCCCGTTCCTGACTTTTGTTATTGCATATAGGATTAAAAATTTGCAATTTTTCGGATTAATTTAATAATTAACCAGAAAAATAACAATGGAAAAGCGATTGTCTGCAAGATAAATACAACGATCAGGTTTAATGTGTATTCACTCACATGGGCAGCGGCGGCTTTGTACTTTTCAATACGTGCATCAATATTGACTTGATGGCTTGCAGATTCATATAAGCGCTTTAAATTATCAAGGAAGGAATCAAGATTTTGAGGTGTCGTTTCTGTTTGGGCAGCACGATTTATGTTGGCAATTGATTCAGAAGTTCGTTCGAGTTCTTGTCTGGACGATTCATATTGAGGTGCCAGAAAAGCCTGATAAAACCCTTCATTCACAATAGCCACTGTGGGTACGGCAAAGCGCATAATAATGAGCAGCGCTACACTCTTGTAAACTCTACGTCGCCACTTTTCATCAAGTGCATCAGGGCGCCAAAGTAACCACAATGTTATTAATAAAACTACAGTGATTAACAACGTAAACCCGTACCAGCCCGTGATATCCAATAATACTTGTTGAATACCCAATGAAACACCACAGCTCAGCATCACCCAGGAAAAGCGTTCAATAAGGTCATTAACAGGATCAAGTATCTGGCCGGGGGCAAAGTTAACACCGATACCGGCCGGTTGCACAGCAATCTCTGTTCCTTGAGCCACAGAAATCACACCATTCAATCCCCGGGCAACGCCAAATGTTACGAGCGCACGCTTTGTTCCTGACTCAGTGTAATGTTTTCCTGTATTGTCGAGCGAGCCAAAATAGGCGACGACTATAAACACTAATAACGTGATACTAATAAATATTTTTAGAAGAATGGAAGGCTGAGATGACGTCACCTTATTGTGCCCTTTTCTCAGTCATAGGCCTGATGTTTTTTTCAATACAATCTGGCTGTTCTACCTCTTTGCTGGTTCTGATGCCCAGCTTCGTAAATTTTTGTGCGGCCGGGGTAATCTGGCGTTCAAATGATCCGATGGCTTTATTGTAGTGATCCACGGTATTTTCCAGATTGTTACCGAGTTTTCCCAAGTGTTCCGAGAATGTGGCGAGGCGTTTGTACAGGTCTTCACCAAGGTCGCGGATTGTTTCTGCATTGTCCGCTAATGTTTGCTGTCGCCAACCGTAAGCGATGGTGCGTAGCAGGGCGACGAAGCTGGTCGGGGTGGCGGGAATCACTTTTTTAACGAGGGCTTTTTCCAGCAGATCCCGGTCGAATTCCAGTGCCGCGCTCAGAAATGGATCGCCCGGAATAAATAGCACCACGAAGTCAGGGCTATTCTTGAATTGTTTCCAGTAGTTTTTACTGGCCAGTTCGTTAACACGCCGATTGACGTTTTGTGCATGTTTTTCGAGGTACTTATTGCGCGTTTGGTCATCGGGGGCTTCAATGGCACTGAGGTAAGCATCCAGTGGAGTTTTAACATCGACAATAATTTCACGTGAACCTGGAATGCGTATGATCATGTCCGGGCGGAAAGCACCTTCAGGCGTTGTCGTGTGTTCCTGTTCATAAAAATCACAATATTCAACCATTCCCGAAAGTTCAGCAAGGCGTTTCAAGGTTAATTCGCCCCATTGACCACGTACTTCAGGGCGGCGCATGGCTTTGCTTAAATTATGTGTTTCAGTATGCAACATCTGCTGAGTTTTCTGCATTGAATTGAGGTATTGGCTCAGTGAGCCATAGGCTTCCTTGCGGTCATGTTCAGCGCGTTGAATTTGCTGCTCAGTCTTGTTGAGCGCTTCTTTGATCGGGTCAAGCATCGCTTTGATAGAGTGTTCTTTTTGGGTGAGATCACTTTGGGATTGTATATGGAGTTGTTTCAGGTTTTCATTGGCGAGTTTGAGAAATTGCTCATTGTTTTGATTGAGTGCCCGGCTGGAGAGCATTGAAAATGTATCTCTGAGCTGCTTTTGCATGGTGTGTGTGTCGGCACGTTTTTCTAATGCATTTTGTCGCTCAAGCTCCAGTATGGTGCTGAGCTTTGTATTTTCTTCACGCAGTTCGGAGTAACGGCGCAGTGCCCAGAAATAGGTGAATGCCCAAGCGGTCAAAGCGGAGAGTAGGGCGGTAATGGCAAACAGCAGGTAGAGTGTGTTTTCAGTGAAAACCAGATTTAAATCCACTGCAAAATATCCTGTGGATGGTGAATCAATCCATCGGCTTGCCAGCTTTGTGGTGAGTCATAATTATTGATGTAACCAAAGAGTGCGGCTAATGTTGTCATGCCTGCACGGTTTCCTGCTTCAATGTCTCGCTCGGCATCACCGACATAGAGGCATTTTTCAGGAGATTTTCCAGCTAAACGACTGGCATGGAATAGGGGCTCAGGATGTGGTTTGCGCATCGCGGTGGTATCACCACTGACAATGCAGGCGGCTCGATCAGTCAGTCCAAGTTGCTCCATGAGCGGGTCTGTTAAAAACGCAGGTTTGTTGGTGACAACTCCCCAGGTTTTACCTTGTTGCTCAATGTGATCCAGCAGTGGATGCATGCCGTCGAACAGGGTGGTTTCACGTGTAATATTATTGGCGTAAATTTCAATGAGTCTCTGGCTGAGTGTTTGATGGTTTTCTGTTTCACCAAACCCCAGCTTAATCAGAGCGCCTGTGCCATTGGATGCGGTGTAACGGATCTGATCAAAAGGGCATGGAGCTTTGCCCTGTTCTTTTAGAACGGTATTGAGCGCATAGGCCAGATCGGGTGCTGTATCCGCAAGAGTGCCATCGAGATCAAATAAAATGGTTTCTATTTCAACAGTCATTCAGGGCGAACCGCATGAACTAAGTAATTAACGCTGATATCCTTATTAAGCTTATAGCTCTGAGTCAGAGGGTTGTAGCTCATCCCGGTGATTTTTTTGAGTTCGAGACCTGCTTCCCGAATCCACTCTTCAAGCTCGGACGGACGAATGAATTTTTGGTATTCATGCGTCCCTTTGGGTAGCATTTTCAGAATATATTCTGCACCCAGAATGGCAAAGAGATAGGATTTTGCATTTCGATTGAGTGTAGAAAAGAATAGATCTCCACCCGGTTTAACCAGCTGTGCACAGGATTTAATGACGGATGATGGGTCGGGTACGTGCTCCAGCATCTCCATGCAGGTGACCACGTCGAATGTTGCGGGTTGACTGGAGGCGAGTGCTTCTACGGAGGTTTGTTGATAATTGACTTTTGCACCCGATTCAATCAAGTGCAGTTTTGCAACAGACAGTGCCGCAGTGGCCATGTCGATTCCGGTCACTTCACCGCCACGAAAAGCCATGCTTTCAGAGAGTATGCCGCCGCCGCATCCAACGTCCAGCACCTCTTTA
>CAYXVC010000011.1:2165-31817 GCA_964468225.1 uncultured Gammaproteobacteria bacterium | reverse complement strand
AAATCCTCAAATGCAGGAACTTTATTCTGCTGCCCTTGATAGACATATTCAACACCAAGTGCTTCCATTCGCAAAGCCACTGCTTTTGAACTCCGTGCAGTAATGATTCCAATAGCGACACCACTCGCCTGCAACATATTCATGCCAAGACCATCACGGACATGAAATGTTTTATACTCATCGCCTTCAGCGCCAAAGTAAAGCCGTCCGTCCGTTAAGACACCATCAACATCAAAAATGACCAATCGAACATTTGCTGCGCGTTTATAGATATCATCCATCAAACGACTCCTGCTTTTAAAAGGTCATGCATATTAAATGCACCTATCAACCGGCCTTCACTGTCCACCACAGGGAGTGCACTGATTGCAGATTGCTCCATTAACTGCAGTGCTTCCGCAGCTAACATATCGGCACGGACTGTTCTACATTGTCGCGTCATGACTTCAGTGATCGGCGTGTTATGAACGTCCAATTCATGATCAATGACACGCCGTAAGTCACCATCGGTAAAAACTCCGCTGACTCGACCTTTGTTATCTACGATCACAGTCATACCTAAACTTTTTCTGGACATTTCCACTAAAGCATCACCAAGCAAGACCTCTTCTGTTACTTGAGGAATTCGATCACCCGTATGCATAATATCCTGAATATGCAGCAGCAAGCGTCGCCCTAAACGCCCACCTGGATGAGAAAATGCAAAATCTTCTGCCGTGAAACCGCGCACCTCCAGCATTGACACAGCCAAGGCATCCCCCATAACCAGAACAGCCGTCGTGCTGGATGTGGGAGCCAATCCTAGTGGACAAGCTTCTTTTTCAACACTCACATCAATATGCACTGTCGATGATGTTGCCAAGGTTGACGATGAGTTGCCAGTCATCGAAATAAGGGGAATACCCAACCGTTTGATCAGAGGTACGATCGTAATAATTTCATCCGTTTCCCCTGAATTGGACAGTGCTAAAACGACATCTTTATTCGTAATCATTCCCAGATCGCCATGACTGGCTTCACCTGGGTGAACAAAAAATGCAGGGGTTCCTGTGCTAGCTAATGTTGCAGCAATCTTACCGCCAATATGACCCGACTTTCCCATGCCAATGACAACAATACGACCTTCACATGCCAGCATATGGCGGCAGGCCTGTGCAAAACAGCCATCAATACGTATCGCCAATGCAGCCACAGCCGCTGCTTCAACTTCAATAACCGCTTTACCTAATGCACAAAGTTTTTTTTCATCCAAAAAGGATTTCATCAAGAAACAGCGCTCAAATAGAGATAGACCATATAAGCAACAAAAGAGGTTAACAATACACCACCCTCTAATCGTGAAATCTTACCTGCACCTTTTCGACCAAAAGCCATGATCAATAAAACGACTGTCAGTATGGCCATAAAAGGAAAGTCTCGGCTCATCACTTCTGCATCCAGAATTGCTGGTGCTGCAATCAAACCGGGCAGCGCTAATACGCCCAGAATATTAATCATATTCGAACCGATGATATTACCTATCGCAAGATCATCTTCTTTTTTAAGCACACTCATCACTGAAGCAGTCAGCTCAGGCAAACTGGTACCTATCGCAACGATCGTCAAACCGATGATTAAATCACTCACACCAAACGCTTCAGCAATATTCACAGCCCCCCAAACCAGTGCTTTGGAACTCGTTAATAACAAAACTAAACCAACAAAGAGCCAAATCAATGCTTTTGACATGGGCATATCACTAGGAATTTCATTGTCATATTCTTGTTCGATGGGGTCATCCCCAGCCTCATGCCCTTGGAGCCCCAAATGAACGACCCAGACAATCATTGCGACCAACCCGGCAACTAATATCATTCCATCAATTCGTGATAACTGGCCATCCAACATCAAAACAGCGGCCAACAGAACAACGGCGATTAAAATAGGGAATTCACGCCGCACTGTTTTTGAGCTCACTATTAACGGTGATACCAATGCCGTCACTCCAACAACCAATGCAATGTTCGCAATATTGGAGCCAATGGCATTACCTACAGCCAGACCGGGATTACCCTCCCAGGTCGCCAAACCAGCGACCAGAAACTCAGGCGCTGAAGTACCAAAGCCCACAATCGTCAAGCCAATCACCAGCGGAGAAACCCCCAGGTTTCGCGCTAATGCCGAAGCCCCTGTCACACATCGATCCGCCCCCCAGATCATGACTATCAAACCTAAAAAAATCGCAACGTATGAAACCAACATAATTTAATTTACCTAACTACAATAACTGGATGCGGCGTAATGTAACAAAATGCCGCCAAAGATAGCAGCGCCAAACCAGTTATTATTAAGAAATGCCTTAAAACAGTCGCGTGGGTGGCGCTTATGAATCAACGTTTGCTGGTGAATAGCAAGTATGGTAGCAAGCGAGACACCAATAAAATAAAAGGCACCCAACTCCAATTGATAACCGACAATCAGCATGACAATCAAAGTCAGCAGTTGTAAAAGCCCGATCATAAACCGATCTGCTGCGCCAAACAAAATGGCAGTGGATTTAATACCGACTAACAGATCATCCTTACGATCCACCATCGCATACATCGTATCGTAAGCAGTCGTCCATAAGACCGTTGCAATAAAAAGCAACCATGCCACTAACGGTATTTCACCTGTTTGTGCTGCAAATGCCATAGGAATCGCCCAAGCAAATGCCATACCAAGCACCACTTGCGGCAAATAAGTCCAGCGTTTCATCAATGGATAAATCGCTGCCAGCAATACGCCGACAAAAGAGAGCATAATAGTTAATTTATTCAGCAACAGCACGAGCAAAAATGCCACAGCACACAACACGCAAAAAAGCACTAAAGCTTCTTTTGCAGGCAATAAACCTGCGACCAGCACCCGGCCTCGGGTACGCTCAACTTTTCCGTCAATATTTCGATCCGCATAATCATTGATCACGCAACCCGCTGAACGCATAAGAACCACACCCAGAACAAACACCACCAAAATTAATGGATCAGGCATACCACCGGCGGCAATCCATAAAGCGCTCAATGTTGGCCACAATAATAGATAGATTCCGATCGGACGATCCAGACGCATCAGACGCGCATAAAGATAGAGGCGCTTTTCCCAATATGCCCACCGTTTATACTGAGGAGGTAAAATTGTTTTCATGAATTCATCCAGCTACTGACAATTTTCATAGGTATATATCCGGCAAAAAAAACTCGCTCACCAATAAAGGCTGCCCTTTTAATTGAAACACAGAACGTCGCCCCCAAATAGTTCCTGAGAATTGCTGCGAACATGCTGTTATCTCATTAAAAAGATCGGCCTTCGAGTCGCAAGCGGTAATCTCAAGTTCACTACGAGACAAACTTTGATCTGAAAATAGCACGGCACCTAAAGGCTTGTCACCCAAATGCGTCAAATGCCGCAAAGCACCCTCAAGGGATATCACGGGAATGACGGTTCGCGCAAAGACCCAAGGTTGCCCCCGACCCAACAAAAGCACATGCCGCACCAAGGCCAACTGCTCATCTGGCATATTTAATCGTTGACGCTCACTCCACATCGGACGTTCACGACGCAAACGCATCACACGCACTTGAAATTGACCCTGTGCTGCATTTTGCAAACGCTCAGTCAATGAACCTGAATCGAGCACCCAGTGCTGTAATTCGCAGGGGATTTTGTGCTGTAATTTACGGTTGATCTTGCACCACTCAGGCTCGTGTTGATGTTTTCCTATGGCCCATCGTCTGCTCACCATGAATTAATGTAATATGTTTTTTCGAACGTTTTGTTTGTATTCCTGATACAACGCAATCATGCGCTGCCATAAGATTCCTGGCTTGCCACACCCCACAGGCGAACGATCCAATGCAGTCACAGGTAAAATTTCTTTGGTGGAACTGGTCAACCAAATTTCATCAGCGTCACCCAATTCTTGCGGTGTAAAGTCAACCTCTTTAAGCGGGATGTTATGGCTCGCAGCAAGTTCTAAAGTCAGATCACGCGTAATACCTGGCAATAAAAAATCACTTTTAGGCGGTGTTATAAGTTCACCATTTTTTACGATAAAAACATTACTTGCTGCACCTTCAGTGACCTTGCCATCACGAATCAAAATAGCTTCTGCCGCACCTTGATCCAACGCTTGCTGACGCAGCATCACATGGCCCAGAAGTGAAATACTCTTGATATGACAATATTTCCAGCGAATGTCTTCCGCTGTCACTGCCGCAATGCCATTTTTATACACTTCATCAGAAAGGGGGATTAATGGATTTGCCATCAAAAACAGCGTGGAAGAGACACCAACAGGAAAAGCGTGATCGCGTGCCGCCACACCGCGTGTGACCTGAAGATAGATCGACAGGTCGCCACCACCATTCCTTGCGATCAGCTCCATAATCACATCTTGCCACTGCTGACCCGACAATGGATTGCTGATTTTAACGGAATTCAAACTGTCCGTTAAACGCCTCAAGTGTTCATCCAGACGAAACAAGTGACCACCATAGACAGGAATCACCTCATAAACACCATCACCAAAAACAAACCCCCGATCCAACACCGAGACAGACGCTTTTTCTGCAGGTAAAAATTCACCGTTCAGATAGACGATTCCTGTACTCATCAAAAAGCTCTCTTATTCAAACATTAAATAAACTTCGTCAACCATACGTTGAAAAAAACTACCTTCTTCAACACTTTTAAATGCAACCAATGGCTGTGAACCTAACTCTTGATCGTTCAATTTAATATTCACTGAACCCAATTGCTGGCCTTGTTGAACCGGAGCATGGATAAGGTTGTTGACACTCATCGAAGCATTCAGTTTTTTATACTGGCCACGCGGCAACGTCAGATAAAAATCTTTCGCTACCCCTAGCTGTGCCTCTTCCACCTCACCTTTCCAGACTCTGGCTGTCGTTAAGGCTTCATTTGCAGAATAAAGTTTGCGGGTTTCATAAAAACGAAAGCTGTAATTTAACAAACGCTGACTCTCTTGAGCACGCCCTTCTTCACTTTTCGCACCAATGACGACTGAAATCAAGCGCATATCATTGCGTTTTGCTGAAGTAATCAAGCAGTAACCTGCCGATTTTGTATGTCCGGTTTTAAGGCCGTCCACAGATTTATCACGCCATAACAGTTTATTGCGATTGAATTGCTTGATACCGTTATAGCTATATTCTTTTATGGAATACCATGAATAGTATTCAGGGAAACGCTCAATAATTTGCTGTGTCAACTTAGCCATATCCCGAGCTGTTGTATAGTGGTTTTCATCGGGCAATCCCGTACTATTCATAAAATTGGTATCGCCCATACCAAACTCACTGGCATAACCATTCATCATCGCAACGAAGCCCTCTTCGCTACCGGCCACATGTTCAGCCAAAGCAACACTGGCATCATTACCCGATTGTATAATTAAACCTTTGAGCAATTTTTCAACAGCAATTTGTTTATTGACTTCGACAAACATTCTTGAGCCTTGCATACGCCAGGCCTTTTCACTGATTGTGACCAGCTCGTCCACAGTAACTTCGCCTTCACTCAATTTTTCAAAGACAACTAAAGCCGTCATTAATTTGGTCAGGCTTGCGGGTTCCAGACGTGTATCCGCATTCTTTTCTGCAATCACAAAGCCACTATTAAAATCCTGGACGATATAGCCTCGCGCAACAACACTCGGTGGTTTTGGAATAATTTTAGGCACAGCAAAAGCGCTATTGCAGATAAGACTTAATAGAACGACCAGAGCGCAGCCGTATAAGATTGATACTTTTTGTTTCATTGTTTTAGCTTTAACCTATTAAAATTAATCAACCACTACATGAGGTTCCTGATTGATATGGGGTCTGATACGCGCTGTTAGTTTAAGCAACGTCTCATCATTATCAACGGGGCCAAGACGAACTCTATAGAGTGAGTTGTCATTATGAATATGTACGTTTGAAAAATGCTTTTCAGCAAGTGAGGTTTTTAATTCTTCTGCATTATGCTGTTGACTGAATGCACCCACCTGTAAATAAATTCGTGACGGCATAGCCTCTGCTTTTGCGACTGAGCGAACGCCTTGATTGACATCAATAGCACGCACTTTAAC
The DNA here is from genome assembly GCA_964468225.1 of uncultured Gammaproteobacteria bacterium. GTDB lineage: Bacteria > Pseudomonadota > Gammaproteobacteria > JAADGQ01 > JAADGQ01 > S141-38. Next base: position 25,705 of record CAYXVC010000011.1, on the reverse strand, counting down.
TCGGCCGGTACCCTGCTGTGCAATCCCCAATTTAGCGGCTGCCACATAGGAAAGATCAATCAGGCGATCATCAACAAACGGGCCACGATCATTCACCTTGACTATTATTTTTTGACCATTATCCAGATTAGTAACTTCCACATAGGTCGGTAATGGCAAGCTTTTATGTGCCGCCGTCATACCATACATGTTGTAAGGCTCTCCGCTGGATGTCCGACGACCATGAAATTTAGAGCCGTACCATGAAGCGACCCCACTCTCCACATACCCCAGACTGCTCTCCATTGTATAGTAGCGGCGATTCCCAATAACGTACGATTCCATGTTCCCATAACGGCTTTTCACCTCGGCTTTAGGCTTTGCGTTTGTAATGGATGAAACATCCACGCTATGCGGTGGAGGCCCGTCTTGTTGAAGAGCAACCGTACTGCATGCACTCAAGCTCAACACACACCCAACCCAAAACACCCCACCCAAATGAAGCTGACTCACAATGTTTTTCATTTTTGTTTGAGTTTCGTTTTATCTGTCGGCTTTTCACGAGCATCACGAATCGCCATCGCCAATTGATAGACCGCCATGGCATAACGTTTGCTGTGGTTATAGCGTGTAATCGTATAAAAATTTTGCAACCCTATCCAGTATTCAGGGCCAGACTCTGTCTCGTATTTCAACAAAGCGGCAGGCAATTCATCAGCGAATTGATCACCAATGACCACGCCCTGCTTCCTGAAATGCTTCAAATCATATTTTGGTTTAATCCCCGCTTCAAGAAGCGCAAGGTAACCATCGCCCTTGACATTGACTTGACTGGTCACAGGCTGCCCGGCTTGCCAGCCGTGGCGCTGAAAATAACTTGCGACACTGCCAATCACATCAGACAAGTTATTCCATAAATCACGTTTTCCATCGCCATCAAAATCAACTGCATAGTGACGATAGCTGCTTGGAATAAACTGTGGTATTCCCATTGCACCCGCATAAGACCCGACAGGAATCAGAGGATCCTGAGCTTCATCACGCATCAAGAGCAAAAAGTGCTCAAGTTCGCTGCTAAAAAATTTGGCACGTTTTGGATAATCAAAACCTAATGTAGCCAGCGCATCAATGACTCGATGCTTGCCAATATAACCACCATAGCGTGTCTCAACGCCAATAATAGCCGTAATAATTTCAGGAGGTACGCCATACTTTTCTTCTGCACGCGTCAATATTTCACTGTTTTCATTCCAAAATTTAACACCACCCTGAATGCGCTTCTGGGTCACAAAAATAGGTCTGTATTCATGCCATGGCTTTCCTTCGGCTGGTCGAGTCATTAATTCGATAATGTCCTCGCGCAACTCTATCTGTTCAAATAACTCGACCAATTCAGCTGAGTTGAAATCGTGTTTATCCACCATCGACTGGATAAAAGCTTTTACATTATCCCGCTGCACCAGAGTAGTAGTAGAAGCCGCTTGTGATGACGAAACGCCTATTGCGGCGACCATTAAAAATATTAAAGTTATCTTTTTCATTTTCATTTCTAAACTATTAACGAACCAGTAAACGCCGATGCGTATGAATGGACATCAAAACACCAAATGCAGCCATTAAAGTCACCATTGATGTCCCCCCGAAACTGATCAAGGGCAACGGCACTCCTACAACAGGCAATAAACCCGTCACCATACCTATATTGACAAAGATGTAAACAAAAAATGTGAGCACCAACCCTCCCGCCAACAACCGATTAAATGCAGTTTGTGCCTGTGTTGCGATATAAAGCCCTCGCACAATGATAAACAGATAAAGCGCTAACAGGAGTAAAACCCCCAACAAACCAAACTCTTCACTAAAAACTGCAAAAATAAAATCCGTGGAACGTTCGGGCAAAAATTCCAGCTGTGACTGGCTACCATTCAACCAGCCTTTACCATAAACACCCCCGGAACCAATAGCAATTTTTGACTGAATAATATGGTAACCCGCTCCCAGTGGATCATTTTGCGGGTTCAGAAACACCAGCACTCGAGAGCGCTGATAATCATGCATCACCATCCAGAGAACCGGAGCACACGCCAGCGCCAGTAAAATCGCCCCTCCGATCACTCGTTTACGAATGCCCGACAGAAAAAGCACCCAGAGTCCTGCGGATGCGATCAACAGTGAAGTCCCCAGATCCGGCTGTTTAGCAATTAACAGGGTGGGCACCAATATCAATGCCAATGCGCCCAGAATTCGCTTTGAATTTGGCGGCAAAGGCCGATCCGCCACATACCATGCAACCATCATCGGCACCGCAAGCTTCATTATTTCCGACGGTTGAAAACTAAAAAAACCAAAATTTAACCAACGCTGAGCACCCTTACCTACCACGCCAAATAAAAGCACCGCGAATAACAATATAATACCCAGACCAAAAATCCATGGCGCCCATCGCTGAAATTGATAAGGATTGATTTGGGCCACTGCAATCATCACAGCAAAAGCCAGACCCAGACGCACCCCCTGTTTCTCGATGGAAGCCATATCTTGCCCACTGGCACTATAGAGTACAAACAGACCCACGACCGACAAACAGACCAATCCCGCAGTCAATGGCCAATCCAGATGCAATCGTGTTCTGAACCAGCGACTGCTCGCACTGCCACTCCAATAGGAGTGCGATTCATAGTTCATTTTTGCCATACTATGTGATCATACCTATTGTTTTGTTATGTAAGCATCCATCACTTGCCGGGCAATTGGCGCGGCTACACCTCCACCACTGCCCCCATTCTCGACTACGACAGCAATCGCAATTTGTGGGCGGTCAATAGGTGCAAATGCAATAAAAAGCGCGTGGTCACGCAATCGTTCAGCAATCTCTTCTTCAATGTATTCCTCATCCTGCTTGATACCAAACACCTGTGCCGTTCCCGTTTTTCCTGCGATATCATACTTTAAGTTGTGAGAAATTTTTCGGGCGCTTCCCGTTGAGCTGTGCACAACACTCCGCATCGCAGAAATAATATAATTCATATTATTTTCATCAAGGTCAGTCACCTTATGCAATAACTCCGGCGGATTAGCAATCGGAGCCATTCGACCTGCCACCGAGGTAGATGCGACAACATAGGGTTTCATCTGAACCCCGTAATTCGCTATGGCGGCTGTCGATGAAGCCAGTTGCAATGGTGTTGATAGCATGAAGCCCTGACCGATCCCTGTAATTAAAGTTTCGCCCGGAAACCAGATGCGCTGGCGCTTGGCCCGCTTCCACTCTCTTGATGGCATCAAACCACTCAACTCACCACTGATATCAACGCCTGTCAATGAACCAAACCCAAAACTTTTCATAAAGGGCGAGAGCCGGTCAATCCCTAACTGCAATGCTAAATCATAGAAATAAACATCACACGATTCACGAATTGCTTTTTTCAGTGACGTCATGCCATGACCTGTTTTTTTCCAGTCACGATAACGATGATCATCCCCCTCCAGTGAAAACCAGCCAGGACAATAGACTCCTTGTTTCGCTTCACCAAGCTGCAGCCCGGCCAATCCCACAAAGGGCTTGATTGTAGATCCGGGTGGATAACGACCACGCAAGGCACGATTAAAAAGTGGGCGATCATTTGATTCGAGCAATGCCTTGTACGCAGCATGACCAAACCCGACAACGTATTGATTTGGATCGTAGCTTGGCGTGCTGACAAAAGCCAAGACTTCCCCTGTTTCCGGCTTTATAGCTACCACAGCGCCCCGATACTGATCCAGCGCCTGGCTCGCAATAATCTGCAAATTAATATCAAGGGTCAAAAAAAGGCTGTCGCCTGATATCGGCATTTTGCGTTCCAAAGTACGTAAAACACGCCCCTGAACATTGGTTTCTACTTTTTCATAACCCACCTGCCCGTGCAACTGCGTTTCGTAATACTTTTCAACACCACTCTTGCCAATATGGCTTGTTGCACTATAGTTGGACGCATCAATTATTTTTTGCTCTTCTGTATTGATACGTGCGACATACCCCAGCACATGCGTTGTTAACTGGCCATGCGTATAGTGACGCACCAAACGCGCTTTAATCGTCACACCATCAAAGCGATATCGTGTGACTGAAAACCTGGCCACCTCTTCATCTGTAAGCCAATAGCGCAAAGGCACACCATCAAAACGGCGTTGTCGCTTCATATCTCGATAAAAACGCTCTATATCAGCGTCACTCACCATAATAATTTTGCGTAATTCAATCAGCATTCCCGCCAGATCATCAATTTTTTCGGGAATGACCTCCAGCGTAAATGACGTTTGATTTTGTGCCAGAATGACACCATTACGGTCATAAATCAGACCACGCGTGGGAGCGACCGGAACAATTTTTACCCGGTTATTCTCTGCTTGTGTGGTGTAATGTTCGTAGCTCATGACCTGCAGATACACAAGCCGCCCAAAAATAACGAACACCAAAGTTGCTACTAACACCAATGCAGCAAACGATCGATGGTTAAATGTACGGCTTTCCCGAATATGATCTTTGATATCACGACGCGGCATGAAATTACGTCACTCTGAATTTATGTCGCACATACCGCAATAGTAGAAAGACCATCGGCCATAACAACGCGCTGATAAAAGGCGAGATCCAATACGTCCAGTTTTGAATGGATTGCCCACTGATCCCTTGCACCCATAACAGCGGAATATGGTGCGTCAATAACAGTATCAGAAATAGTGTCAACGCCTGCTGAAAAAGCGGTTTAACCCTAACCTGTTTATATAACATCAAAGTCACATAGGCCACCATGCTTAAAGCCAGTGCTTGTGCACCCAATAAAGTCCCGGTCAACACATCCAGTAATAAACCACAGATCCATCCGCTTAAAATACCGACACGAGACGGCAAAGCCATACACCAGTAAACCAACACCATTGCTACCCAGTGAGGACGGAGTGGCTGTGCCCACTCCGGCAACGACATAATCGTCAGCAATATCGCAACAAAAAAAGTCAGTACAATCACCCAACCTGCATGTGGTGTAGTCTCTTTCATTGTGCGCAATCAGTATCAGCACACTCGGAATCCATTCCAATCCGAGTCGGCCATATCAATAACACTTCACGCCCACTATCTAACAGAGCAAGAGGCTCCGCACTGATCGACATAAAAGTCTGACCCGGATCTTGTTCAACCGACGTAACAATTGCAACGGGGTAATTGGGAGGAAATACACCGCCTAATCCGGAAGTGACCAATAGATCATCCACTTGAATATCTGCACTCACTGGCAAATAAGGCAATGCCAAACGATTACTTGCGCCTCGCCCTTCGACCAGCGCACGCAACCCGTTACGCAATACTTGCACAGGCACAGCATGACTCGAATCTGTAATCAACATTGCGATACTGGAATAAAGACCAACCTCTACAATCTGCCCGACCACCCCATGAGCATTCAATATCGGCTGACCAGAGTACACACCAGACTGCGCACCTTTATCTAGAGTTAAACGACGAGAATAAAATTGAAGATCCGCCGCCAGCAGACCTGCGATCAACACTTTTTCACCCACTCCCGAAGAGGATTCGAGAAGCAGTCGTAAACGCTGATTTTCAGCGGTTAATGTATTCAGCTTGAGTTGTCGAGTTTGCAATAAAAGATTTTGTCTATGCAGTCTTTCATTTTCCTGCTGAAAATTTTCTTGCTGAGAAAAACTGTTACCTAACCATCGTGTCAATGTAAACGGCGCATCCACCACATAAATCAGTGGCGACAAAAATACCGCCACACCCTTACGTACATCGCTTAAATAATTCTTCTTATGGTCAACCATCATCAAAACGATTGAAATGACCACCAAAATAATAAAATAACCCGTATTGAAACGGTTTTCAGAAAAAAGCCCCATAAAATCAATCGACCTGTTTTTCTAGTGGTTCACTATAATCCCTTACTCCGCCACAAAAATATCCCCACCACGCTCATCGATCATCTCCAGTGCACGACCACCTCCCCGAACCACGCAAGTCAAAGGGTCTTCGGCAACAATAACAGGAAGGCCTGTTTCTTCCATAAGCAATCGATCCAGCCCTTGCAACAGTGCACCACCCCCCGTCAACACCATACCCTTCTCGGCAATATCTGCGCCCAGATCAGGCGGCGTTTGTTCCAATGCTGCTCTCACTGCTCCAACGATACTCGCAAGTGGCTCCTGCAGCGCTTCAAGGACTTCATTATTATTCAAAGTGAAACTGCGTGGCACACCTTCTGACTGGTTAAGCCCTTTCACTTCCATCTCTTTTATTTCGTTATTGGGAAAAGCGGAGCCAATTTCATGCTTGATCCGCTCAGCCGTTGCATCACCAATCAAGGTGCCATAATTTCGACGTACATAATTGATAATCGAATTATCAAAGCGGTCACCACCAATCCGCACTGATGATGAATAAACCAGACCATTCAAAGACAAAATAGCAACTTCAGTAGTTCCGCCACCAATATCCAGCACCATGGAACCACTGGCTTCACCCACAGGCATACCGGCTCCAATTGCCGCCGCCATGGGCTCATCAATCAAATAGACATCTCGTGCACCTGCGCCTTCCGCCGACTCTTTAATCGCACGTCGCTCCACTTGGGTTGAACCACAAGGCACACAGATTAAAACTCGTGGACTAGGTCGAAAAAACCTATTTTCATGCACTTTATGAATAAAATGTTGCAACATTTTTTCTGTGACCGTGAAATCAGCAATCACGCCATCTTTAAGCGGACGTATTGCGACAATATTTCCCGGCGTTCGGCCAATCATAAGTTTGGCCTCCATACCTACCGCTGCAATTTTTTTAGGCCCACCCGGGCCACGATCATGGCGTATTGCCACGACAGACGGTTCATTCAGGACAATTCCTTGCCCTCTTGCATAAATCAATGTGTTAGCGGTTCCCAAATCAATAGACAGATCATTGGAAAACATGCCGCGCAGTCCTTTAAATAGCATCATACTGGAAAAATCACCCTGATATTTAGCCTGAAAATTTGTTAATTATAGTACCATTCATACATTTATATCCCTTAGTTCAGCACAATCTATCAATGTATAAGTGCTTAATCTATGATAAGTTCCCTTTTTCATTTTATTTTAGGAGTGCAATGCATGAGTTTGCAACCATCAGATATTGAAAAAGTCGCGCATCTGGCTCGTTTAGGTATTGATCCTTCTGATATACCCGAACACACTCAAAACTTGTCTAATATACTGGATCTGGTTGAACAAATGAATGCTGTTGACACAAATAATGTCACACCCATGGCACACCCGATGGATGCAACCCAGCGCCTGCGACCCGATGAAGCCACGGAAACCAATCAACGAGAGCAATTTCAAGCGATTGCACCTCAAGTGGAAGCCGGACTTTACCTCGTACCCAAAGTCATTGAATAACTATTTTCCAGGATTAAGTCACGATACGCCCTATCAGGAACCTACGCGTTCCTTGGCCATATATACAGGACGATAAACATGCACGATAAAACAGTTGCAGAGCTCGGAGTCGGACTTCGCAGTGGTGAGTTCTCAAGCGAAGAACTCACCCGCACATTTCTTGAGCGCATTGAAAAATATGACGGGACGCTCAACAGTTTCATTACCGTCACACCCGAACTTGCACTTGAGCAGGCCATCGCTGCGGATGCTCGCATCAAAGCCAATGACACTACGCCGCTCACCGGCATTCCCTTTGCGCATAAAGATATTTTTTGCACACAAGGCATTCGCACCAGCTGTGCTTCCAAAATACTGGACAACTTTATATCGCCTTATGATGCAACAGTGGTTTCCCGTCTCAAATCCGCCGGCATTGTCACTTTGGGTAAAACCAACATGGACGAATTTGCCATGGGTTCCAGTAACGAAACCAGTTATTACGGCGCTGTTAAAAATCCGTGGGATACTAATGCTGTGCCCGGCGGCTCATCGGGCGGCTCTGCTGCGGCAGTGGCCGCACGTTTAACTCCAGTAGCCAGTGGCACAGACACCGGCGGCTCGATTCGCCAACCTGCAGCTTTTTGCGGTATCACCGGCCTAAAACCGACCTATGGCCGTGTTTCACGCTACGGCATGATTGCTTTTGCATCCAGTCTGGATCAAGGCGGCCCGATGACGCGCACTGCCGAAGATGCAGCCATCGTACTCAACGCCATGGCAGGGTTTGATGAGCGCGATTCAACCAGCATCGACAAACCGGTGCCCGATTACACTGCAAACTTAAACCGATCACTCAAAGGGCTTAAAATCGGCCTTCCCAAAGAGTATTTTGATGAAGGGCTTGACCCAGCCGTGGCTGATACCATTGATGCATCCATCAAAGAATATCAAAAATTAGGGGCCGAAATCGTTGAAATCAGCCTGCCTAATACACATTTGGCTGTGCCTACTTACTATGTAGTCGCGCCCGCCGAGTGCTCCACTAACCTGTCGCGCTACGACGGCGTTCGTTTTGGCCACCGCTGTGATTCACCCGAAAATCTGGAAGATCTGTACAAACGCTCTCGTGGCGAAGGTTTCGGCGACGAAGTCAAGCGACGCATCATGATCGGCACGTATGCACTTTCATCCGGTTATTACGATGCCTATTACCTCAAAGCACAGAAAATTCGCCGACTAATCAGTGATGATTTTCGCAAAGCATTCGAAAAAGTCGATCTGATTGCAGGCCCCACCACACCTTCCGTGGCCTTTAATATTGGCGAAAAGAATGACGACCCTGTCAGCATGTACCTCTCTGACATCTATACGATTGCCGCCAACCTTGCCGGACTGCCAGGCATATCGATACCCGCGGGTTTTGTCTCGGATCGTCCTGTCGGCTTGCAACTGATTGGCAACTATTTTGAAGAAGCACAACTGCTGGGCGCAGCTCATCAATACCAACAGGTGACAGACTGGCACAACCGCCGCCCTGAAGGTTTCTGAGCTTTTAAAGATATAAAATAATGGTAAAGGTATAAAATAATGGAATGGGAAGTTGTTATCGGGCTGGAAATCCACGCCCAACTTGCGACAAAAAGCAAAATATTCTCTAGTGCAGCCACAGCTTATGGCGCAGCACCCAACACACAAGCCTGTGCGGTTGACTTGGGCATGCCGGGGGTTTTACCCGTATTAAATAAAGAAACCGTGCGCATGGCGATTAAATTTGGCACCGCCATTGGTGCTCACATCGCACCACGCTCAGTATTCGCACGTAAAAACTATTTTTACCCTGATCTGCCCAAAGGCTACCAAATCAGCCAGTTCGAGCTACCCATCGTTGGAATCGGTCATCTTGATGTCGAACTGGAAGATGGCTCAAGCAAAAGAATCGGTGTAACGCGAGCGCATCTGGAAGAAGATGCTGGAAAATCACTGCATGAAGATTTTCATGGCCTTACCGGGGTTGATTTGAATCGTGCTGGTACACCATTACTAGAAATTGTCTCCGAACCTGATATGCGCTCCGCAAAAGAAGCGGTTGCCTATATGAAAAAAATTCACTCGCTGGTTCGTTATCTGGAAATTTGTGACGGTAACATGCAGGAAGGCTCTTTTCGCTGTGACGCAAATATTTCAATGCGTCCTAAAGGCCAAGAGGAATTCGGCACGCGCGCAGAGATCAAAAACCTCAACTCTTTTCGCTTTGTGGAACGTGCAATCAATATTGAGATTGAGCGCCAAATTGACATTCTCGAAGAGGGCGGCACAGTCGTGCAAGAGACTCGCCTCTACGACTCGGCAAAGAATGAGACCCGCTCCATGCGCAGCAAGGAAGAGGCTTTCGACTACCGCTACTGCCCTGACCCGGATCTGTTGCCTGTTGAAGTAACCAGTGAAGAGATCGAAGCCATTCGCAAAACACTACCGGAATTGCCTCACCAGAAAAAAGAACGTTTTACAGAGGCATTTGGCCTCACTACTTATGATGCAGGCGTATTAACCAGCAGTCGTGAATTAGCGGACTTTTTTGAAAATGTTGTAACTTCCTCTGGCAATGAAAACAAACTTTCAGCCAATTGGGTCATGGGTGATTTCATGGCCGCTTTGAATAAAGCAGGAATCGACATTACAGAGAGTCCCGTCAGTGCTTCACTGCTAGGCGGCATGATTCAACGCATCGCAGACAATACCATTTCAGGGAAAATAGCCAAACAGGTTTTTGAAGCGATTTGGAAGGGGGAAGGTGATGCTGATACAATTATCGAAAAGAAAGGACTCAAACAGATTACCGACAGTGGTGCAATTGAAGCAATTATTGATGAAATTATCGCTAACAACCCAAATCAAACTGAACAATATCGCTCAGGTAAAGATAAACTGTTTGGGTTCTTCGTTGGTCAAACCATGAAAGCCACCCAAGGCAAAGCCAACCCCGCTCAGGTCAATAGCTTGCTCAAAGAAAAACTCAATAAATAGTCTGAGCATAAACAGGGTTGATTGTTGTAAGGAACGTTTACAATGATCAGCCCTCATATATAAAGATATAATTGTTCGAGAACGAGGCAAATTAAGTGATTCGAAAAGTGAAACACCCGGTTTTATACTCCACCATACTGCTCGGTTTGCTTAGCCTTTTACTAGGCAGCGCCTATGCACTCACGGATAAAAATGCAAAAACGACGCTTGAACCGCTGAAGGTACATACCCAAACCAGCCAGGAAATTGTCGACTATTTGCGTTACAACCATTATGAAAAGTACAACTTCAATGATGCTCTTTCCAGCAAAGTGCTGGATAGTTACCTCGAAATACTTGATGGAGCCCGACTATTTTTTACCGCGGTGGATATTGCTGAATTTGAAGGCTACCGTAACCTACTGGATGATGCCCTACTCAAAGGCAATCTGACGCCGGCGTATGCTATTTATAATCGCTACCAGCAACGCCGCAGCGAACGCTTCGCCTACCTCATTAAAAACCTCGACAATAATCTAAAAGATTTTAATTTCAATATGGATGAGTCCATTGAAACTGATCGTGAAAATGCACCATGGGCTAAAAACAGTGCAGTACTTGATCAATTATGGAGAAAGCGTCTAAAGGATGCCGTGCTCAGCCTTAAATCTACCGGAAAAACTCAAGAAGAAGCGCTGGAAAAACTCAGCCGTCGTTATCACAATCAACTCAATCAAATGAGTCAAATAAAAAGTGAAGATGTGTTTCAGAACTACATGAATGCCGTCACGCAAACATCCGACCCTCACACCACCTATTTTTCACCGCGAAAATCTGAAAACTTCAACATCAACATGAGCCTTTCGCTGGAAGGCATTGGCGCACTGCTGCAAAGTGAGGATGAATACACAAAAATTGTTCGAATTATTCCCGCAGGCCCCGCCGACAAATCCAAACTACTCAAAGCGGAAGACCGTATCGTTGGAGTCGGCCAAGGCAAAAAAGGGGAAATAGTTGATGTGATCGGCTGGCGACTGGATGATGTTGTAGATCGGATTCGTGGCCCCAAAGCTTCCACAGTACGTCTCGAAATTATTCCTGCCGATGCGGTAGACGACCATCAAACCAAAATCATTGAACTGGTGCGCAACACCATCAAGCTTGAAGATCAATCCGCCCAAAAAGAGATCATCGAAATTGAACGTGATGGAAAAGTGCACAAAATTGGCATCATCGAAATCCCTACTTTCTACATCGATTTTGAAGCCTTGAACCGTGGCGATAAAAATTATAAAAGCACCACCAGTGATGTAAAACGCTTGCTAAAAGAACTGATCAATGAAAAAGTTGACGGCATTGTGGTTGACCTTCGGAATAATGGCGGCGGTTCACTGCGCGAAGCCAGTGAACTGACGGGTCTATTCATCAAATATGGCCCCACAGTACAGATACAAGACGCAAAGGGTCGCGTTCAAGTCTATCGTGACCCTGACCCACGCCTGATTTATGATGGCCCATTGGCTGTACTGGTGAATCGCCTCAGCGCCTCTGCCTCTGAAATTTTTGCAGGCGCAATACAAGATTACCGTCGTGGCCTCATCATCGGCGGTCAAACCTTTGGTAAAGGCACGGTGCAAACCCTGATCCCTCTTAATCACGGTCAACTCAAAATCACCCAGGCCAAATTTTATCGCATCTCGGGTGAAAGCACACAACACCGCGGCGTTCACCCTGATGTTCACTACCCTACTATGTACGATTTAGAAGAAGTGGGCGAGAGTTCTTTGGAGGATGCACTTCCCTGGGACAAAATAAAATCGGCACGTTATCGCCCCACCTCCAGACAAAACCCTGCAAATGAGCTGTTAAACAAACGCCATTTAATACGCGTCAAAGAAAACCCAGACTACATTTACCTGCTCGAACAGATCAGTTACCTCGAAAAAATTCGTGAGGATTCTGTCATTTCACTGCTTGAAGAAGAGCGAAAACAGGAGCGAGACACAGCAGAAAAGTGGCAGCTAGATACTGAAAACAAACGCCGTAGCGCCAAAGGTGAAGAGACCTTCAAAGACTATGCCGCACTCAAAGAGTATCGTAAAGAGTTAACAGACCCTGCCACTCATGAAAAAGAGCACGAAGAGCCTGATTTTTTACTCGAAGAGAGCGGCCAAATTCTTCTTGACCAAATCACACTGAGCCAGCAAAGCCTCGCAACACGGCGTTGAAAAAAGCAGAAACGTGCACTTCATTACTAATTTTTGCTAAAGCCCCCATTGCAGGCGTTGCAAAAACACGTTTGATTCCTGCTTTGGGGGAGGAAGGTGCGGCAGAACTGCATCGTAAACTCGCCACCGACACCTTGAGAATGGCAACGCAACATGACCGGTTTCCTATTCAGCTCTGGTGCGCATCCGATACAAAACATCCTTTTTTCACACAATGTCAAAAAGAGTTCTCCGTCACACTGCACCAACAATCAGGCCGTGATCTGGGCGAACGCATGGCTCACGCACTGAAACAAGCCCTGCAAAAAAACAGCTATGCCATTATCATTGGCACCGACTGCCCGCCACTCACTCAAGAGATGTTGCAACGTGCATTCAAACTGCTCGATAACGGCTATGATTCTGTACTCATTCCCGCGATTGACGGAGGCTACGTACTGCTGGGGTTGCGCCAATTCAATGCCAAACTATTTACCCACATTGAATGGGGTACAAAGAAGGTACTCCATACAACCCGGGAACGGCTCAAACAGCTGCAATGGCGCTGGTACGAACTTCCCCACCAATGGGATCTGGATGACCCTAAAGATCTGGTTCGTTATGAGGGAATATACTCAACAACGCTATAAATATAATTAATCCTCCAATATTCTGATAGAATCTATTTATACCATCTAGTTACCATTCAGGAAGACGCGCTCTCATGAAATATGTCACACTTTTTTTCGCAACTCTTATAGCAACAGGTTGTGTGAGCCAGTCTCGTTATAACGACCTACAAATCCGATACGACTCACTCAATAACGAAAAAAATACGCTGGCACAAAACTTATCTTCGGCTCAGACTGAAAAAGCCGGAAACATCTTTCAACAACAACAGCGTACCAAGCAACTTGAACAAAACCTTTCATTATTAAAAACGCAATGCAAAGAAAAAATTGCAAGTCTTGCAGAGAGTGAAAAAGAGCTGATTCAGGATTTACAGGCGATGCGCACTGAATCTTCAGAAAACACCAAATACCTATTAAATAAAAATCTGGAACTGCAGGAAAGGTGTCATTCCATGTAAAACCTGCGTCACTCCCTTTTTTTAGATACAATCAAGCACTTTTCACCCACGGCATTATTTATGCCGAAGGAGTCGATCAGTGAAACCAGAATGGTTAGAGCAACCTGCCAAACCTGTCAGTCAAAACCAATATGATGCTGCGATTATTCGGCAAAATCAGCTCACCAAGCCTCAAGGCTCTCTGGGTGAACTTGAAAATATTGCGATTCGTCTGGCCTCACTGCAAGACTGTTCAAAGCCATCACTGGATCAACTTCATATCGTCATTTTTGCTGGTGACCATGGAATCGCTACACAAGGTGTTTCACTGTATCCTCAGGCCGTCACAGTTGAAATGGTGCGCAACTTCTCACGCGGCGGAGCCGCCATCAGCGTATTGGCACGTCATCTGGAAGCCACTTTAGAAGTGGTTGATACTGGCTGCATCATCGACCCCGGGCCGCTGGATGGCGTACTGTCTCAACGCATTGGTGCTGGTACAACCAGCTTTCACCAAGCACCTGCAATGACTCAGCCACAACTATCAGAGGCCATGGCCATTGGTTTTTCAGCTGCTGCGCGATCAGCCCAATCAAAAACCAGACTTTTCATCGGTGGTGAAATGGGCATTGGCAACACCACCAGCGCCACTGCAATCGCTTGCGCCCTACTCAAAGAACCCCCTGAAAAATTAGTCGGCCCCGGTACAGGTCTGGATAGTGACGGTATAAAACAAAAAACTGAAATTATCAAAGCATCGTTACTCAAACACAGCGACGCCGAAAATGATCCATGGCAAGTTTTACAGTGCTTTGGTGGCTTTGAAATTGCAGCGCTCGTAGGCAGTTATATTGCAGCTGCTCAACAAGGCATCGCTATTTTGGTCGATGGTTTTATCTGCAGTGTCGCAGCACTCGCCGCAACACGTATTAATCCAGGCATAAAACCCTGGCTCTTCTTTGCTCACGCTTCGGCTGAACCTGGGCACACCATTGTAATGAATGCGTTGCATGCTAAACCACTGATTGATTTTGGAATGCGTCTGGGTGAAGGCAGTGGTGCAGCTGTGGTGGTTCCTCTATTGCGCTCAGCCGTGGCTCTGCATAATGAAATGGCCACTTTTTCTGAAGCAAATGTGTCCGAGGCAAAAGAGTAATGGAAAACCAACCCATTACAATTGACCTGTTACGTCATGGTGAACCTGAAGGCGGCTCCAAATATCGCGGCCAACTGGATGATCCACTCAGCGAACTGGGCTGGCAACAGATGCGGAAATCCATCTCCAGCCATCAACCATGGAACCAGATTGTAAGCTCGCCACTCAGCCGTTGCGCCCTGTTTGCTCAAGAGACATCCGATCAACTGGCACTGAAACTGGATTTTGAACCACGTTTCAAAGAGATCGGCTTTGGTGACTGGGAAGGTTTTACTGCAAATGAATTACTGAAAAGCCAACCCGAAAAGCTCAAAGCTTATTGGGATAACCCGTTTCAAAACCCGCCCCCTAACGGCGAAACACTGTCTGACTTTCAAATACGCATTCTTACAGCGTGGGATGAACTCATTGAACGTTACCGTGGGCAACATCTCCTACTCATTGGTCATGCAGGTATGATGCGCATAATTTTACTCCATGTGCTGCAAATGCCACTGGAGCACCTGTTTCGTCTGGAAATACCCCATGCCGGTATTGCCCGTGTACAAATTGATGGCAAGCGTGGACAAACCTTTCCACGCCTCAAATTTTTCGACAAACTTCCATGAACACCACCCCATTTTGGCTGGCACTGCAATTTCTGACTCGCCTGCCAACACCACAAGTTGAAATGAACGATTCAGACTTGGGGCGTTCATCGCTCTATTACCCACTTGTGGGTTTTATTATTGGCGTGATTTTATGGGTTATCAGTCTGTTGCTCGTCGAACAAAGCAACATGCTCAGTGCCATTATTATTTTGACCGTATGGGTATTACTCAGCGGTGGATTGCACCTGGATGGCCTTTCTGACAGCGCCGATGGCTGGCTCGGTGGCACTGGAAACCGTGAAAAAATTTTACACATCATGAAAGATTCCCACGCAGGCCCTGCGGCAATCGTTGCTATTTTTCTGGTCTTATTGGCCAAGTTTGCTGGTTTAAGCGTATTACTTTCGCATGAAGCAACCTTCATGCTCATCATAATCCCAATATTAGGGCGCACCAGCATCCTGCTCCTGTTTCTGACAACACCCTATGCTCGTCAAGGCGGCATTGGTGAAACTATGAGCCAGCACTTACCACGCAAATCAGCACATGTTATCTGGATCACTGTCATCACCATTCTGCTATTAACGGGAATACCAGGTTTCATCACCTGCTTCTGGATCATTGTGGCAGGCTATTTATTACGCAGACTCATGTTACGTCAGATCGGTGGAACAACTGGTGACACAGCAGGCGCAATGATTGAAATCATCGAAACGATTGCACTCATCAGCATCGCCATGTTGAGTTCAAGTACTTTATGAACTTATTGCTTGTTCCTTAAAGTTTAATATTGTTGCAGATTTAGTTTTTGAGCGGTCATAATAGCTCTGATCTGAATCCGTCAGCGCTCGCATTGATTCAAGCAAACCAAACTCACCATGAATAGAATCCATCATCATGTCATAAATACGAATATATGAGGGCTGTGAACTTTTTTTCTGAGCCTCCATATCAATACGCCATTGTAAACGGCGTAATTTTTCCTGGCGTTCTTCAGGTGCTTTCGCAATAAAATCTTCAATGATTGATTTATACTTTTTATCAAAAGCGGTGGGATCGGTTTTGGCAAGTTCATGCCATTCGTCAAAATTAAATTTCATACTACAGACCTCAATAAAAACTACTGGTGTCTGTCCATAGACAAGAAAAAGAAAACAATTAGTTATCAGGCATATTTTATGCCCGATTCAAACAGCCCATTGATACTTAAAATAAATCTATTTTCAACCTCTATTCACTTTCCATGATATGTAAAAAAACCTGACAAAAGAAGTTTATCCATAAATACGGCACTACCGTTCGGCCAGGAACGCAAGTATCGCATCAATCTCATTATTGAGATCTTCGGTATATACCAATTTGTGGGCAATACCTGTCTTTTTCAGATAGTCCTTGAGTGTCTGGCTAATCTCTTCATAAGCTTGCTCCGCTGGATAATTAAAATTTTCGCGTTCCGCCTGTTGACGCATGGACGCAAACAATGCCTGCTTATCGCGCCGATCAAGCACTAACAGAGCAGTGATGTTTTGCGGATCAATATCCTTAAGCTGCACAGGCCAGACCTTTTGTATCTTTCCGATCTGCGGCTCACCCTGCATCTCATAATAACCTTCAGGGTTACCTAGCTGTGGTGTTAATATTTCATTGACGAATGCCACACCATTCACCGGCAGCCCGAATTTAACGCATTGCTGCATCACAAATGATGTGCCACAACGAGGCCCCATAGCGGTCACGATTTTCATCTTTTTAAAGAACTTCTAAAGATTTGTGGGCAAAGTAAAATAAACTACCCGCTTACTGGCTAGAGTTGAGTTTATTCACCTGTTTCTGATTCAACCCTGTCAGCTGCGCCACTTGCACGACAGACAAGCCTGATGCCAGTAAATTGCGGGCAACTTGTTCAATTCCTTGTTCGATTCCTTTTTTTCGAATATCTATTTCCCTCTGTTCAATACGTGTTGCCAACATGTTTTTAACCTCGTCTAAATTCTCGGTATCCCGAGGGGTGAGTTCAATCCCTTTATGGGGCGCTAATACGTGGGTGATCCAGACCGATACTGCGCGCTTTAATGAGTCCAGATGCACCGGCATCGCGCAGCAAGCCCTCGAGCAGTTCCGGTTCGGAAAAGAGGTGATGATAGCTGCGGTCATGTTTTTGTTCCATGACTTGAAGTATATCAAGTTCTCATGGTGCATGAAATGCACCGCCTTGCCAGTACCTTTGATTTTCTGTTCATGGAAAAACGATCGTATCGCAACCTCATCACAAGGTTGCGGAGTCACATTAATTAATGCCATGTTTATTCAGGTGTGGCGCATAGGCTTTATCCGTTCCATGAATGTGCTTGACCAACCAATCCTTGAGGAAAGCGAGCATTTCATCAAATACTGTCGCATCCCCACCCCTTTCTACCCGACGAACAAAGTCGTTTATCTGCCCTAACAGCTTTTTGTGTTTCGCTTTATGGGCTTTCGTATCAGGGTATTGGGTCTGGTCAAACATCTCTTCTTCGAAAGCAAAGTGGCTGACGGTATATTGTATCAATGCATCCAGCGCCATTT
Source organism: uncultured Gammaproteobacteria bacterium (assembly GCA_964468225.1). Classification (GTDB taxonomy): domain Bacteria; phylum Pseudomonadota; class Gammaproteobacteria; order JAADGQ01; family JAADGQ01; genus S141-38. The sequence goes on along the minus strand of CAYXVC010000011.1, from coordinate 7,720 downwards.
TGATCGCCAGATCACTATGCTTTTCCGCAATGCCCAGATGGAGATCATTAATCAGACGCACCAGAATTTGATGCTGGCGATCTACCTCCGCCACACCAATATTGTATGTATCTTGCCAGACGAATAGAGGCTCGGCCCCTCTTAACGAACGTTGAGAGTCCCCAACCTCTTCTGCATTAATACTGAAAGTTTTCAGCAGCGTATTAACCTCCGTTGCTAATGAGGCCACCTTGTTGCCAGCAAGAGAAGCATTCAGCCCTGCGCTGGCACTCTCCTCAGCTCGCTGAGTGATGTGAGTAATATTACCATTGATTTCATTCGCCATAGCGGACTGCTCTTCAGTCGCACTGGCGATTTGGTTCGTAATATCATCAATATGCACAACCTGTTCGGCAATTTCGGAAAAAACCGTACCGGTATTGTTCGCCTGTTCCAGAGTTTGCTCTGCGCTTTCACCGCTTTTTGACATGGCTTGCGTGGCCGACTGCGACCCTTTTTGTAGCTTTTCGATTCTCGTCTGTATATCAAGTGTTGCCTCCTGAGTACGCTGAGCGAGCATTCTCACCTCATCGGCAACGACGGCAAAACCACGCCCCTGTTCACCTGCACGCGCCGCTTCAATCGCGGCATTCAGTGCCAACAGGTTGGTCTGTTCGGCAATATCACGAATAACTTCAAGGATTTTTCCGATGCCGTGACTGTCCTCTTCCAGCTGCACAATCACTTTACCCGCATCATGGATTTCATCACTTAATGACTGAATATTGTTGATCATCACCTGCACCGTCTCCGTACCGCTTGTCGATGACTCGTTCGTTTGATTAGCAGCATCAGCAGCTTTCGTGGTGGTGGTGGCAACTTCCTGAATCGCAGTAGCCATTTGTGATACATAGAGAGACACTTCACCAACACTCCCTTTCTGTTGCTCCGCATTAGTGCGTGCCAACCGACTGAGATCCATCATCTGGGTTGATTGCTCAACCAGTAATTTTGTTGAGTTCAATACCCCCAAAACCCGGTTGGCAACGCGAACACGAAAGTAGTTTAATGCTGTGCCAATGCGCGCCAATTCATCCGATGTACTGAGCTCTGGCAGCTTGTTAAAATCACCTTCAGCAAGCTGGTCGACGCTGCGAGCAATCAAGGCAATATTATCGCGCAGCGAGATGTATAGAGCCATAAAGACGTAGAGCAAAAGCAAGAAGATCCCGACAAGCCCCGCAATGAGCATATTCCGAAAATTGTTTACCTGTTGCAAACGATCAATCAATAAACCATGAGTGACTGTGATCATCTCTTCCGAAAGTTGCTGGCTGGCAGTGATAGCGCGGCTTCCTGCTTCGAAATAACGATTGTAATCTATTGTAATGTGGGTGGCAGTGATTAGCTCTTTATTGCTCAGGCTGATAAAACTTGAACCCGCTTGCCGTGCTTTACCTGCTATTTTTTCCAAACGTTGTTTGATCACCGGTTGCCCTGAAAATGCTATTTTCAGTCCGCTATCAAGGTTGCTTTGAGTTGATTCAATGGTATTTATGAGTGAGTTCAAATGGAGACTCTGCTCGAGTGAGAGCGATTTTTCAACAGCTCGTCCGGCACCAAAACCGCGCATCTGGCCTAACATCTCTTTCTGAATCGGTATGCGTTTCACAAGCGCCACGTTGAGGTAGTGAATATCCAGTGCCGATTCTGTAGTGAGTTGGGTGGCATCGGCCACACTTTGCATATAGATCAATAGATCGTCAATCAATGCGGTATGAGCCTTGAAGCTCTCTTTTTCTGACATCGAAAACGCCTTTTCAGACACGGTTTTCCAGCGCTGTTGCAACATTTCAACTTCGGCATTCAAATCCACATCTAATGAAAACGTTGCGCCTAATGTCAGCAAGGCTTCATAGTCTGCTTTAATTTCTTTGCGCTTAGCCAGTATTTTAGGTTTAAAGCTCTCACTACCACTAAGATAAGCATGAGTCATGCCACGATGCTGAGCAGTGTGTAAACTCAGGTTATGCAATGGTTTCAGATAGTGCAAACCATTCGCCTGACGCTCATTGGTTTCTATCTGAGTGCTGGCCTCATCCAACATCATACCGCCCAATATCAATATCGGCAGCATAAAAACAACAATCACAACACCAAACTTAACTGAAAATTGCAATTTATTAAATATTTTTATAATAGGGGAAAGTAGCGCTGTCATTATAAAATTCATCCTTTTTTCTATAACCAAGAAACCGCCCTGCCTCCAAACTGGCTGGTGCTCACTATAAATCGGCCACCATCGGAAAATTTTTAGGTTTTAATATCTAAATTTTACCTCTATGCCTTTTATTTAGTTCAGTTTATTTAATATATGGCGAATTCAACCCGTCAAACGTGCATAAAGCCCTAACAATTTTTGCGGAAGCTCTTTCGGATCACGCACCACCACATAGCCGTTTTTACCAAAAATATGTGGCAAATAATCATCGGCCTTATGATCAATCGTAATGCAAAAAGGAATCAAGCCTTGCTGCTTGACCTCTAAAATTGCTTTGCGAGTATCTTCCACGCCATAGCGACCTTCATATTTATCTAGGTCATTTGGTTTGCCATCTGTCAAAATCAGCATCAGATGTTTTGTAGTCGCTTGCTTGCTGAGAATATTGCCAGAGTGACGAATGGCCGCGCCCATTCGTGTGTAATAACCGGGGCGGATTGCTTGAATATGTCCGCGCACCTGATCGTTATACCGGTCTTCAAACTGCTTGAGGTGATAAAAACGCACCTGCTCCCGCTTGCGAGATGAGAAGCCATATAAAGCGTAACGATCTCCACATGCGGAAAGGGCTTCCGAGAACAGCAGCAAAGTATCACGAATCACGTCAATCACACGCTGTTCATTATTAACCGCTGCATCCGTGGAAAGTGACAGATCAGCCAGCATCAGAGTGGCAATATCACGCTGGTTTTGGCGTAGGTCACGATAGAGTCCTGACGCTTCTGTCGCAGTCGCTGTTTTGCATGATATATAGTGATCCAGATAGGCATCCATATCCAACTCGCTACCATCCTTTTGATTGCGTAACCAGATTCGATTTTGCACCAGTGCTGAAAACTGCCCTCGCAATCGACGTGCCACACGCTGCAACTCATTCGGCAACGGTTGTGGCTCTGCATCTCGCGGCAACATCGGGCGAATAATGCACTGATCCGGCATCATTTTTTCTTTGCGCCAATCCCATTCAGGCAGAGTGACTTCGCCCGCCAGAGGGACATCATCGTATTCAGCGGAGGGCAAATCCAGATCCAGCCGTAAGCGTGACGCACTCGTCTTTTGGTCTCGTGCGATAGATAAAACATCCATATCCGCCGCTTTTTGAGCCGCATCTTCATCTTCGTCGTCATCGGTGGCGCGATTCACTTTGATGTATTCAGCCCAGCTGAATATATTTTCCCAGCGAACGGTGATCAGGCCTTCGTCACCATTAGGCATCTCCACTTGCTCAGCTTGATAACGGTGTTTCTGTTTGCTCTCCTTGGCTTCGCCTTCGGCGCTGGATTCATCGTCATCACTTTCGGCCGGTTCATGCCGACGCTGAATCACTTCATTCAAATCGGGATACAGCCAGAGATAGACCGGTTGTGGCGGGTACTTTGCTTCAGGTAAGTGTTCACGACTGCCTGGATCAACCAGTGCCGCCCAGATAGCAGACTCCTGAACCGACTCACTGCCTGAGAGATGTTCAGGTGAAATTCTTCGTCTGAGCTCTGCCTCGGCCAAGCGAAGGTAACGTTGACGCATTCCCGAGTATTGCTGCAATACCTTCAGACTGCGCTGCTGATTATCAATAAACCAATCTTTTTTCTCGACGATATCGACCGCCGCCAGTGCAGCCAGCCAGAAATAGAGATCACGATTCAGTGCTGTCGATGGGTAGAGGCTAAGCTTTTCCGGCAGACGCAAGGTCTCCTCGTCTCGCCACGCCAGTGCTGCTTTTTTATGGCTGCCGGCAATACGTTGCAACCAATGACGCTGAGCGCCGTGCTCTCTTGGTGTGGCAGCTTCAATTTTAAGCCCTCCATCACCACCCAGCGCCCGAAACATAATGGAGATTGGTTTTGTGACGTCCGATAAACAAACTATCGCTTCCGGGTAACTGTTCTCGGCATGGCGAGTAATGAGGCCATGCCAATATTTTCCAACGGCTTCTTCCATACAATCCTCCCGTTCCTGATCTATTATTTAAAATGAGTCGGCGCTTGCCAATTTGACTGCGCACTGCTCTCATCACCTTGTCGCCAATGCAACAGACTTTCACCGGGTGCTTGCACTTTTTCACACGCATCAATACAGCGGGCACATTGTGTACAGGTAAACATGTGGCGTTTATTTTTACGCGGCTGCAACCGCATGGGGCAAGTGTTATCACAGGCTTGGGTGCACGTTTTACACGCATCTCCCCGATCACGATCAAAAGCCACGACTAGAGCACGATCATTGATCATCCACGCCAAGCTCTGAAACAATCCCACCGCACAGCCATATCGACAAAACAGATGTCTGGCCAATAAAAACTCCAGACTGAACAACAATGTTGCTACCCCAATAAAAATCCCTTGATTACGTGTTAATTCGCCCGTAAAAAGGTTGGAATAGATCATTGCCGGAGGCAGCAGATAGGTCAATAAAACAACGGCCCATAGAAATGAGAAGCCAATAATAGCCAATCCCGTCCACCACCAATAAAACCCTCTCCGGGGATAAGCGGTTCCATCCGATTCGGTTTCAGGTAACTTTTTGTTGTCCCACAAACTGGGCCGACCGCTGGCTCGACGCATTAAAGAATTAATCATCTCCACCACAGAAAAATGAGGGCATAACCAGCCACAGTAGAGTCGCCCATATTTCCACGAAATCCAAATCCCTCCGCCGACAAAAATCACCAGCGGTAAAAATCCCAGCATGATAATTTTTAATACGGCGGCGGTCGCGGTCAGCTCACCTCGTGTCAGCGCGGCTAATCCAAACTCCCAGTTCATGCCCAGAAAAATAAAATGACCTCTGAGCAGATCCAGTCGAAAGAGATCCAGCAGTGGAGCGAATAGATAGAGCAAAAAAAACGCACTGCGAGTCCAGAGCCTGATGCGTTGAAGTTTCATCCGTAACGGGCCTTATTCGCCCAGACAGGCATCCACCACTTCCACCAAGCCAGCAATTGTTTCCAGATCATCCGTAAGTGGCTCAACAATTGCGGCTCTGCAAGCCTCTTTCAGATCCATACCGGATTGAATCAAACTGCCACAATAGACTAATAAACGCGTAGAAACGCCCTCTTCCAGATCATAACCATCCAAAGCACGCAGCGCTTTTGCGAGGCCGACCAGTTGCTTGGACTTTTCTTCTGGCAGCCCTGACTCCTGATGAACAATTCGTACCTCCAGATCTGCTTCGGGATAATCAAAACTCACCGCCAAAAATCGCTGACGAGTACTTGGTTTCATTCCTTTTAACAAGTGTTGATAGCCCGGATTGTATGAAACCACCAGCATGAATTCATCCGGTGCATGAAGCA
>CAYXVC010000011.1:0-2065 GCA_964468225.1 uncultured Gammaproteobacteria bacterium | reverse complement strand
TGATAGCCCGGATTGTATGAAACCACCAGCATGAATTCATCCGGTGCATGAAGCAGTTCACCCGTGCGCTCAAGCGGTAGAATCCGGCGATCATCGGTTAATGGGTGAAGAATAACGGTTGTATCTTTTCGTGCTTCAACCACCTCATCCAGATAACAGATCGCCCCCTCTCGAACAGCTCGCGTCAAGGGGCCATCACACCAGATGGTTTCACCATCACCGATTAAGTGCCGCCCGACTAAATCTGCGGCAGTCAAATCATCATGACAAGCAACGGTATAAAGTGGTCGGCCTAATTTTGCGGCCATGTGTTCAATAAAGCGTGTTTTACCACACCCTGTGGGGCCCTTAATAAGAAGTGGTAATTTATTCTTATAAGCATGTTCAAACAGAGTGATTTCATTCGCTTGAGCCTGATAGAACGGAATTTCCTTAACATTACTGCTGTTTAATGTGCTCACTTTACTCAGCATGTCACATCCTCCTTTCTATAAAAGAAAAGGGGCGTGAAATACGCCCCGATAAACAATCCACTATTTATTATTTATTTGCCATAGGTGCATCCTTTGCAAAAAAACTGGCGATATAGGTAAACAACCCAATCAGGAAAACAACACCCGCTATTACACGCAGCCAATAGAAAGTGACAAGATTGTCTTGCACATCCATAAAGCTCATAGGATCTTCTGCCATTCGCTGCGTCATGATCTGCATGATACCTGCACCCGTCAGCAACAGAGTGATCACTACCATTGAGATCGTCATCAGCCAGAACGACAGTTTCTCCAACCTCTGCGCTTTAGCAGGAGCAGCCTCACCTTGATTACGTAAGAATGGCATCGCATAGGAGATGATGGTCAACACAATCAGCACGTAAGCACCATAGAAAGCCAAATGACCATGCGCGGCGGTGAGCTGAGTTCCATGCGTGTAATAATTGACCGGAGCCAGCGTATGCATAAAGCCCCAGACACCCGCACCCAGAAATGCGGTGACTGCTGTACCCAACGCCCACAACACAGCAGCCTGATTTGGATGATCTTTACGGCGACGATTCACCATACTGAATGCGAACAGAGTCATCATAAAGAACGGTATAGGCTCCAATGCAGAAAAGATTGAGCCAATCCATAACCAGTATTCTGGTGTGCCAATAAAGAAATAGTGATGTCCGGTACCAATGACCCCTGTAATCAGAGCCATGGCAATAATCACATAGAGCCACTTCTCGATAATCTCTCGATCCACACCTGTCACTTTGATTAATACAAAAGCGAGAATCGCACCAAGAATCAGTTCCCAAACACCTTCAACCCAAAGATGAATCACCCACCACCAGAAATATTTATCCAGCACCAGATTGCTAGGGTTATAAAAAGCGAACAGGAAGAAAACGGCCAAACCCACCAAGCCTGTCAGCAATACAATGCTGATGACCGTCTTGCGACCACTGAGAACCGTCATGCCGATATTATAAATAAAACCTAAAACAACAATGACGATACCAATTTTAGTGATCGTAGGCTGTTCTAAAAACTCCCGCCCCATCGTAGGCAACAGATCATTTCCAGTGATTTCAGCCAGTGTTGCATAAGGCACCGCCAGATAACCGACAACCGTCAAAGCGCTTGCAATCAAAAAGACCCAAAAAAGTATGAGCGCCAGTTTTGGGCTATGAAGCTCCCGCTCCGACTCTTCAGGAACAAGAAAATAAGACGCACCCATAAAGCCAAATAACAGCCAGATAATCAATAAATTCGTATGCACCATACGTGCAATATTAAAAGGTATTTCCGGGAACAAAAAATCTCCCATCACATATTGAAGCCCCATGATCAGGCCAAATAAAATTTGCGCTACAAACAACCCGATCGCTGCAATAAAATAGGGCTTGGCGACGGCTTGCGATTGATACTTAAGCATTGATCTCTCTCCTTAACCCTGAATATTGGGTGGCCAGTTATTCGTATTGATCTCAGAAGTCCATTTAAGGAATTGTGCGATCCCCTCCAACTCTTCCTCAGTCAGATTAAATTGCGGCATACTGCGACGGCCCGGCACACCT
>CAYXVC010000010.1:17530-32292 GCA_964468225.1 uncultured Gammaproteobacteria bacterium | reverse complement strand
TGTCGTCTGGGTTGCTGCATCAATGTGGGGTTTAATAAAGTTGTACTCTAAAGGTCGGGAACTTCGCTCATAGTTGTGGCAGTGTTACACGCACTTCAGTGCCTTCTCCTATTCGGCTGTGGATGTATAGCTCACCACCATGAGCTTCTGCAATCATTTTGCACAGATAAAGTCCCAGACCATAACCGCCTGTTTGATGCTGGCGAGCGGGGTCGACTCGGTAAAAGGGTTCGGTAAGGTTGGCTATCTGTGATGCTTCGATACCCTGACCAAAATCACACACGGATAAAACGATTTTTTGATTTTGAAGTGTCAGGTTTACTTGTGGTGATCGAGTTTTGTTACCATTATAACGAAGGGCGTTATCAATCAGGTTTTTCAATAACAGCTTGATTCGAGCAACGTCAATTTCAGTTTTTATCTCTTTGTCTGGTAAATTTGTTACAACTGATTTGCCATTGAAGTGTTCTGCCAACAAGCTTTTGATGAGTGCTTGTAATGATGTGTTGGTTTTATTTAAGACTTTATGATTACCGCTCAAACGTTCTGTTTCTAACAACTCTTCGATAAGGTTTTCCATCTCATTAAGGTCTCGGTGAATTTCATTTTTGCGTTTAGTATCCTCAATTAATTCAGCGGAAACTTTGGCGCGGGTCAATGGTGAGCGCAACTCATGGCTGATGGCGAGAAGCAGTTGGCGCTTAGCCTCCAGCATGTGTTGAATTTGATCAGCCATGGCATTGATGCTGTTGCCGAGCTCACCCAGTTCATCTTTTCGGTAAATATTAATGCGGTGTTCAAGATTGCCTTCCCCAATTTGTTCGATTCCATATTTAAGTTGTTCGATCGGAGCGAAGAGTCGGCGTGTCGCGTGATAAAGAAGCGCTAATATTGCGAGAATTAAAATAACAGGAATGATTTTAAACCAAACTTTCGTTTGTTTTTTTGCAGAAAGAGTCAGCGTGTAATCGGGGTGCTGTACGATAAGGTATCCAATGTCATCGTGGTGGCCAAAGCCATATTTAACATCGCCCTGTTCAAGCGAATGAATATCATGAGGGGGTGTTTTTTCCAGTGGTGCGCCATTAGTAGACCATTGTTCGTTGTTATCTATGTAGTGAATGTCCACCTGCAAACGTTCAGCGAGTTGAAGTGCTTTTTGTTTGTTCGGTGGCAAACCCAAGTCTTGTTGTACATAAGCCATATATTGTATCAAATGAGGGCGAATGCTCTCTTCAAAGTGACCGCGAAATGCCCAACCCAGAGTGGAGCCAACAGTGATAATGATGAGCAGAGCCATTGCAATAAACAGTAATACCAGTCGCCCTGAGAGGGTGGGGCAGCTCTTTCTGTGTTTACAGTTCATTGTTGTTTTCCAGAAAAACAGTAACCGCGACTGCGAATGGTTTTAATGAAATCGTAAGGTTTTAGTTTCTGTCTCAAACGGCTAATGAGAATGTCGACAGCACGAGTGTAAATCTCAATTTCAAAGCCACGGAGTTGATTCAGTATTTCATCACGACTCAGGGTCTTGTTTGGTTGTTTTGCGAGTAATTTCAGTAGTTCATATTCACTGCTGCTTAAGGGGAGTGTTGATCCATCAAGTTTGGCTTCACGTAGCTGGGTATCTATGACCAGGGAGCCAAAATTCAGAACTTCATCACTGTTTATTTGCTGAGAGGTACGTTTAAGAATGGTGTGAATGCGTGCCAATAGTTCTCGTGGTTCAAAAGGTTTGGATAGGTAATCATCCGCACCGAGTTCCAGACCAATGATTCGATCCATCACTTCACCTTTGGCAGTGAGCATAATGATGGGAATGTTGCTCTTTTTTCGTATCTCTTTGCAAACCTCAAACCCATCCATCTCCGGCAGCATGACATCAAGAATCACCAGATCAAAATGCTCCCGAAATATTTTTTTCAACCCAATGCTTGGACGAGATGCACTGTCGAGGTCAATGTCATAACGGGAAAAGAATTGGCCAAGCAGGTCAGAAAGGCGCTCGTCGTCATCAATTAAAAGCACATGGGGCATAGTTTTAATAATAAATGCTAATTTAAAAACCAAACTTTAACAGAAATGTGGAGCAACATAAGAGGCCCCACTGAATTATGGCTATTTAGTGGTGGCAGAAGCGAGACCCACCTTCTTGGTGCTCTTTGTACTTTTCAAGGATAGTGGCTTGTTGCTGCGAATCTAAACTGTCATAAAAATTAGCGATGGCACTAATCACTTCAGGTGCTTTATCGTTAATTTTTTCTGTTTTTTGAGTTACTAATTCCAGCAGTTGTGTTTGATCCAGCGTTGGTTGTGAGATCAAAGTTTCGATCTCTTGATGCGCTGAAGTACGACTCTGTTTTGCTTCTTGGTAAGTGTTTAAAAGTGTATTTTTAAGAGCATCCAGTTTCATGGATTGAGCATCGTTTAATATCAGTTCATCAGTGATTTTTTCAACCATGTAACTGAGGTGTTTTTCAGGGTCGCTATGTTTTTTATGAATACCGCAAGCGGCAATCGTTGTAGCGATGATAATAGCAGTGAATGCACCGATAATAATTTTGTTATGTCTTTTCATTTTCAGGTTTCCTTATGAATATTTCAGAGAGGTACGCTGTTAGAATAAACAAGTTTCTGGGGTGAAACCTTTCAGACAAGTAACGTTATGTTTCTGTTTGTAACAATGCGGACGATTAAGTATAAAGATGCATGATATCGTCATCGGGCTTGCTTCGGTGTTGATTATTACCTATTGGCCAGCATTATCATTGACTTTGCCCGGGCGAAATTAAAAGAATCGCACGTCGCCCAAAAAACATAATAATCGGCTATAATCCCAGCCTTTCATTTTTTATGCAGATTGTGTTCTTTTAAAATGTCCCATCAAGCTCGAAAAATCCTTGTTACCAGCGCGTTGCCGTATGCAAATGGGCCGATCCATATTGGCCATATGTTGGAGCATATTCAGACCGATATCTGGGTGCGCTTTCAAAAATTACGTGGCAATCACTGTTATTACGTGTGCGCAGATGATACTCACGGCACGGCCATTATGCTGCGAGCGGAGCTGGAAGGTATTACGCCTGAAGCGTTGATTGAACGTGTGCATGGTGAGCATGTACAGGATTTTTCTGATTTCCATATCGGCTTCGATCATTACCACAGCACGCACTCAAAAGAGAACAGAGAACTTTCCGAGCTGATCTATAAACGCCAGCGTGATGCGGGGCATATTGCCACGCGCACCATTAAGCAGGCTTTTGATGCGGAAAAACAGATGTTTTTGCCGGATCGCTATATTAAAGGTGATTGCCCACGGTGCGGTGCTGATGATCAGTACGGTGACAACTGTGAAAAATGTGGTGCGACTTACGACTCTTTCGAACTGAAAAATCCCGTTTCAGTGGTTTCAGGAACCACGCCTATTGAAAAAGAGTCTGTGCACTATTTTTTCAAATTGAGTGATTATCAGGCGATGCTGAGTGACTGGATCGCAGGAACAACCGCGCAGCAAGTGGAGCGCGATACGTTGGGTCGTCCACAATCTTCGGTTGCATCGACATTGCAGCCTGAAATTTCCAACAAGTTACGTGAATGGGTTGATGATGAGTTGCGTGATTGGGATATCTCGCGTGATGCGCCTTATTTTGGCTTTGAAATTCCGGATGCACCGGGTAAATATTTTTATGTCTGGTTGGATGCGCCAGTTGGTTATATGTCCAGCTTCAAAAGCTTTTGTGAAAACCGGCCTGATCTGAACTTTGATGATTACTGGGCGAGTGATAGCGAAGCTGAGCTTTATCACTTTATTGGTAAAGACATTATCAATTTTCATGCGTTGTTTTGGCCCGCGATGTTGCAAGGTGCTGGTTTTCGTCAGCCCACGGCTATTTTCGCGCATGGCTTTTTGACCGTGAATGGGCAAAAAATGTCCAAATCACGCGGTACGTTTATTGCTGCCAGAACTTATCTGGATCATTTGAACCCTGAATATCTACGCTACTATTTTGCAGCTAAACTAGGCTCAGGTATTGAAGATATTGATCTGAATCTGGAAGATTTTACCCAGCGGGTGAACTCTGACCTTGTTGGTAAAGTAGTCAATATCGCAAGCCGCTGCGCAGGTTTCATTACTAAACGTTTTGATGGAAATTTAGGTCATTCACTCGATAGTATGCTGTATGAAGCATTTGTGACTCGTGGAATTGAAGTCATAGGTGAATGTTTTGAAAACTGTGAATACAGTAAAGCCATTCGTGAAATTATGGAATTGGCGGATCAAGCCAATCAATACATTGCGGACAGAGCGCCGTGGGTGGTTGCAAAGCAGGAAGGTGGAGACTCTGAGCTGCATGAAATTTGTACCACAGGATTGAACCTTTTTCGCTTGTTGATACTCTTCTTAAAACCTGTATTGCCTCAAGTTGCTCAGCAAACAGAAAGTTTTTTGAATATCCCGGAATTGCAGTGGAGCGATATTGAAATCCCTCTGCTGGCACACAAAATCAATAAGTTTAAGCCGTTAATGACTCGCGTAGAAAAAGATAAAACAGATCAGATGGTCGAAGATTCAAAACAACAAACAGTTGCGCCTGTGGCGACGGGTTGATGACTGAATATCTGCTGATTCTTGTAAGCACCGTACTAGTTAATAACTTTGTTTTAGTCAAGTTTTTAGGGCTATGCCCGTTTATGGGCGTTTCCCGTAAACTGGATACGGCGGTGGGAATGTCTTTGGCGACCACGTTTGTTCTTACGCTCTCTTCTGTTTGTAGCTATCTGGTTAACTTCTATTTATTAGACCCTCTTGGTTTAGGGTATCTGCGGACAATTGCATTTATTCTTGTGATTGCGGTGGTGGTGCAATTCACTGAAATGGTGGTGCATAAAACCAGCCCGATACTTTATAAAGTCCTCGGAATTTTCTTGCCACTGATTACTACTAACTGTGCCGTTCTGGGTGTGGCGCTGCTTAATATTCAGGAGCAGCATAATTTTATGGAATCGTTGATTTATGGTTTTGGCGCTGCAGTTGGATTTTCATTGGTATTGATACTGTTTGCTGCAATGCGTGAACGTATTGAGGTGGCGGATGTGCCTGTGCCTTTTAAAGGGGCTGCGATTGCATTTATTACGGCAGGTTTAATGTCGATGGCATTTATGGGTTTTTCCGGTTTGGTGAAGGGTTAACTTGATGTTAACAGCCATCATCACACTGGGTGTTTTAGCGACTGTTTTTGGTCTGTTGCTGGGTTTTTCAGCTGTTCGTTTTAAAGTGGAAGGCGATCCAATTGTCGACCAAATCGACAAAATTTTACCGCAAACTCAATGTGGGCAATGTGGTTACCCTGGCTGTCGCCCCTATGCTGAAGCGATTGCTAATAATGAAGCCGATATCAATCAGTGCCCTCCGGGGGGGGAAGATACCATTATCTCTCTGGCGGAACTTCTGAATAGAGAAGCCAAACCGCTGAATGCTGAAATGGGGGAAGAGAAGCCGCCGATGCTGGCCATTATTGATGAAGAGGTTTGTATCGGTTGTACTTTATGTATTCAGGCATGTCCTGTTGATGCCATTTTAGGCGCAGCGAAACAGATGCATACAGTGATTGAAAGTGAGTGTACGGGTTGTGAATTATGCGTAGAGCCTTGTCCGGTTGATTGCATTAAGATGGTCGAAGTCGAAACACCTTATTTACAGTGGAAATGGCCAATACCTGATGCGGATGGAGAGAAGCGCTCGTGATCAGTCGTATTCTCTCCAAATTTCGTGGTGGCGTGCATGTTCCTGATCGTAAATCACTGACGGCTGGGCAACCGGTACAAAAAGCTTCTTTGCCTGATCGTTTGTATCTTCCATTGCATCAGCATATCGGGGCATCGGCAGAGCCGGTAGTTGCGGTGGGTGATCAGGTGCTAAAAGGGCAGCTGATTGCTCATGCTACGGGTTATGTGAGTGCACCGGTTCATGCTTCAAGTTCTGGAAAAGTCATCGCGATTGAAGGTCATGCGATTCCTCATCCATCGGGGGCGTTTGCACCTTGCATTGTGATTGAAACGGATGGTGAAGATCGCTGGATCGAACGGACGGGTGAAGAAGATTATCTGAATATGGATCCCAGCCATTTACGTAATTTGATTCGTAATGCAGGCATTGTGGGGTTGGGCGGTGCGGGTTTTCCTGCGTTTATTAAACTGAATCCCGGTGCGGATTACCCCATTGATACGCTGATTCTTAATGGCGCAGAGTGCGAGCCTTTTATTACCTGTGATGATCTGTTGATGCGCACGCATCCAGAAGAGATTATCAGTGGCATAAAGATTTTGCGTCATGCACTTAAAGCAAAAAACGTGGTGATTGCGGTTGAAGATAACAAACCAGAAGCTTTTCAGTGCTTGAAAGAGCAGTTGCACGATGAAGATATTGAAGTGGTTCAAGTGCCGACGCTGTACCCTGCTGGTGGTGAAAAGCAGCTGATACAGGTGGTTACCGGCAAAGAGGTGCCACATGATGGTCTGCCGCTGAATATTGGCATTGTGATACAAAATGTGGGTACAGCGGCAGCAGTACATCGCGCCGTGAATGAAGGTACACCGCTTGTTTCACGTTATGTGACGGTAACAGGTGGTGGAGTCACACAGCCACATAATCTGGAAGTGTTGTTTGGTACACCGGTGAATGAGCTGCTGGAACAGTGTGGTGGAGCAACAGCGGCGATGACTCGCCTTGTCATGGGTGGGCCGATGATGGGCTTTGAACTGCATCAACATACGGTTCCCGTGATTAAAACAACCAACTGTATTCTGGCGGCGACGGATTATGATCTGCCCCCCAAACAACCCGCAATGCCTTGCATTCGTTGCGGGACATGTGCGGATGTTTGCCCTGTGTCACTGTTGCCGCAACAGCTCTATTGGTTTGCACGTTCGAAAGAGTTTGATAAGGCACAGAACATCAATCTGTTTGATTGCATTGAGTGTGGTTGTTGCTCGTATGTTTGTCCGAGCCACATTCCGCTTGTGCAGTATTTTCGTTTCTCAAAAACTGAAATCGCTGCGAAAGAACGCGAACAGAAAAAAGCAGATCAGGCACGTATTCGCCATGAAGCTCGTCAGGCACGTCTTGATCGGGAAAAAGCAGAGCGTGCAGCGCGATTGGCGAAGAAAAAAGCGGCACTCGCTGCTAAAAAAGCCCAGTCCGATGATGCGGGCGGCGGCGTGAGTGACGATAAAAAGGCTGCAATTAAAGCCGCGATTGAACGTGCAAAAGCAAAGAAGGCCGCTAAAAAGCAGACTGAGCCAGAGACAACAGAAAAAAGTGCGACCGTCAGTGAGCAAAAAAAAGCCGACATGAAAGCGGCCATTGAGAAAGCCAAAGCCAGGAAGATGGCTAAAAAGCAAGCCGAATCAGGTCAGGAACGCGGCGTGAGTGAACAGAAAAAAGCAGAAATGAGAGCGGCGATTGCTCGTGCTAAAGCGAAGAAAGCAGAGAAGAAAAACGATGGAATTTAATATCAGATCTTCGCCACAAACGCACATGGATAATAGTCTAACGCAAATGATGATGCGTGTTTTATTCGCGCTTGTACCGGCTCTGATCGCTTATGTCTGGTTTTTCGGCTGGGGCGTTGTGATCAATATTCTGCTGGCGATTGTCACGGCACTAAGCTGTGAAGCATTGATGTTGAAGTTGCGCCAGCGCCCGATCAAATTGTTCCTGAGCGATGGAAGTGCCATCGTGACTGCGACACTGTTAGCCATCGCACTGCCCCCTTTGGCTCCTTGGTGGATCACTGTTCTTGGTGTTGCCTTTGCAATCATTATTGCAAAACATCTTTATGGTGGTTTGGGGTTTAATCCATTTAATCCTGCCATGGTTGGATATGTGATGTTGTTGATCTCATTTCCTCTGGAGATGACAGGTTGGTCAGCACCATTAACACTGGTGGATTATAACTTGGCTTTTATGGATAGCTTCTCGCTGATCTTTACGGGGCAGATGGCCAGTGGTTTGCAGCTGGATGCGCTGACCATGGCAACCCCGCTTGATATGCTTAAGTCCGAACTTCGTCTTGAACATACCGTTGCTGAATCACTGAGCAGTCATCCCGTATTTGGACTCATGGGTGGAGTGGGTTGGGAGTGGATTAATCTGGCAATCCTGGCGGGCGGTGCCTGGCTGATTTATAAAAAGGTGATTTCCTGGCATGTGCCTGCGGGATTATTGGGTAGTTTATTTGTTATCTCGGCTGTTTTTTACGGTTTTGATTCAGAGCACTATGCCTCACCGCTATTCCACATAATGAGTGGCGCGGCTATTTTTGCAGCATTTTTTATTGCGACGGATCCGGTGACTGCGCCAACGACACCGCTAGGGCGTGTTATATTTGGTGCAGGTATTGGTATTTTAGCTTACGTGATTCGTACTTGGGGGGGATACCCGGAAGGGATTGCATTCGCCGTATTACTGATGAATATGGTGGCACCGACGATTGACCACTATTATCAGCCCCGTGTTTTTGGACATCGTAAAAAATGATTCAACATATGCTACGTGCAGGTGGTTTGTTAGGTTTAGCCGCAGTGATTGGCACAGCGCTTGTTGCAATCACCTATATTGCAACGTATGAAAAATCGGCAGAAAATGAGCGTGAATTTTTAATGCGCAGCTTGACAGCCATGGTGCCGGAATCAACATTTGATAATGATATTTTCAATGACACAATAAGTGTGGTTTCGCCCCAGCTTTTAGGTACAAACAAGCCAGTGATTGCCTATCGAGCCCGGCGTAATGGAGAGCCGGTCGCTGTAGTGCTAACACCTATTGCACCCGATGGTTATAACGGTAATATTAAACTGTTGATCGCCATTCGTTTTGATGGTTCGTTAGGGGGCGTGCGGGTTGTGGCGCATCGTGAAACGCCGGGTTTGGGAGATGATATTGAAATTGAACGGTCAAGCTGGATCACCACATTTAATAACCATTCGCTGAACACTCTTAGTGCAAGTCGTTGGCGTGTGAAAAAAGATGGTGGAGAGTTTGATCAGTTTACAGGAGCGACTATCACGCCGCGTGCCATCGTAAAATCAGTGTATCAGTCATTGCAGTATTATTCAGTCAACCGTGATGCACTGTTTGCCACGCTGGTTGAGGCAGAGAAACAAAATGAACAGTAATATGAGCTATAGAAAAATTACTCAGGATGGCTTTTGGAATAATAATATTGCTTTAGTCCAGCTACTGGGTTTGTGTCCACTGCTTGCAGTGACTTCGACGGCAATTAATGGCTTGGGATTAGGTTTGGCGACGTTGCTGACGTTGGTGATTTCAAATGTGGTTGTTTCACTGATTCGCAATCAGATTCGCCCTGAAGTACGTATTCCTGTTTTTATATTGGTGATCGCATCGGCGGTGACGGCGATAGAGCTGGCAATGAGTGCCTTTTTTTACGATCTGTTTAAAGTGTTAGGAATTTTTATACCTTTGATTGTGACGAACTGTGCGATTTTGGGTCGGGCAGAAGCGTTTGCCTCAAAAAATGGCGTTAAACTTTCACTGATTGATGCGCTCAGTATGGGCATGGGTTTTCTGGCTATTCTTGTTGTTCTGGGCGGGGCGCGTGAAATATTGGGGCAAGGAACGCTGTTTGATCATGCGCATTTAATGTTTGGCGAGTTTGGTCAATGGATGAAAATCACCGTGATTGAAGATTACCGAGGCTTTTTATTGGCCATTTTACCGCCGGGTGCTTTTATTGGTTTGGGGTTGATGATTGCTATTAAAAACGCCATTGATTCACGTAAAAAATGCAAAGGCATCAAAGTACCGATTGAACTAAGGCAGGCGACTGTTTCCAGTTCAGCTACATGAACAAACAGAAGCGTTATGAAATTTTCAGTCGATTAGAGGCGAATAACCCTAACCCTACCACAGAGCTGAATTATGCTACGCCTTTTGAGTTGCTGATTGCGGTGATACTGTCGGCACAAGCGACAGATAAAAGTGTCAATAAAGCAATGGATATACTCTATCCTGTTGCAAATACAGCTCAAGCTATTTTTGAACTGGGTGAAGAAGGGCTAAAAAAATATATTAAAACGATTGGTTTGTTTAATACCAAAGCAGCGAATATCATTAAAACCTGCGCGATGCTGGTTGAAAAATACAATGGTGAAGTACCCGAAACGCGTGAAGCGCTTGAGGCGTTACCGGGAGTGGGTAGAAAAACAGCGAACGTCATATTGAATACCGCATTTGGTCAACCGACGATGGCGGTTGATACGCATATTTTTCGTATATCCAATCGTACACGCATTGCGCCGGGTAAGGATGTATTGGAAGTTGAAAAAAAGCTGCTCAAGTTTATTCCGGAAAAATTTTTATTGGACGCACATCACTGGTTAATTTTACATGGCCGTTACGTCTGTATTGCAAGAAAGCCGCGTTGTGGTGCTTGCATTATTGAAGATTTATGTGAATTTAAACAAAAAATTATTGAATAGAATGGGTAATTGCTGATGTTTTACACACAAGACCGTGGAAAAATGCGTGAGTTTATGTGCGAAGTATGGCGTAAAAAGTGTGCAGCAGAAGTTATGGATCCTATGGAAACTGTGATCGGCGGAGTGATTGCGCAGCACCCCGAACATCACAAATTGTTTGAAAATAGTGATGCCTCAAAAGAGCGTGACTATCTACCCGAAATGGGGGAAACCAACCCTTTTTTGCATATTGCGATGCATATCGCTCTACAAGAACAGATCAGCAATAATCGACCTTTTGGTGTGACAGACTTACATCAACAGCTAGCAAATAAAAAAGGCAGTGTCCACGATGCCGAACATGCCATGATGGAGTGTTTGTCTGAGATGATCTGGAAAGCGCAGCGGGAGAATATTGTACCTGATGAAGTGGTTTATATGGAAAACTTAAAACAGTTACTTGTATAAAAAATGTTCAGGTGCCAGATCAGACACCTGAGCATTTGATATTATCCAGATACAATTTTGAATTGTAATTAGGGTTCGGCTGAACTTAAAGTTTCACTTACTTCCATCCACGCCTCTTCAGCCTCTTCGAGCGCTTCTTTTATTTTGCTTTGAGATAGTAGTAATTTTTTGAGTTGCTGTTTGTTTTTTTCTTCGTAAATAGTCGATGAAGAGAGCAGCTGCTCTATATCATTCTTTTCTTGCTCAAGATCTTCCAGTGATTTTTCCAGCTTTTTTAGCTTATTACGCAGTGGTTGCAGCTGCTTGCGCTTTTCAGCCTCTTGTTTACGCTGCTCTTTGCGATTAATAGTATCGTTTTTTTCAGGTGAACTGTTTTTTGATTGTGCAGCGGTCGTTGTTTTGCGATTGGCAAGCCATTGTTTGTAATCGTCCAGGTCGCCATCAAAAGGCTCTACAGCGCCATCACAAACAATAAAAAGCTGATCTGTCACAGTTCTTAGCAGATGACGGTCATGGGAGATGATCACCATGGCACCTTCATAAGTTTGCAATGCCAGTGTGAGGGCATGACGCATTTCCAGATCAAGGTGGTTGGTGGGTTCATCAAGCAGTAACAGGTTCGGTTTTTGATAAACCAGCAATGCGAGCACAAGTCGTGCTTTTTCACCCCCGGAAAAAGGGGCGATGGGAGAGAGTGCTTTTTCTCCACTGAAACCAAATCCACCGAGAAAATTTTTTAATGATTGCTCTGTTGCGGTTGGGTTCAGCGGTTGCAAGTGTTCGATGGGAGAATCATCATCGTGCAGTTGTTCCAGTTGATGTTGTGCAAAATAACCGATTTTTAACTGGTCTGCTGCTTTATATCGACCTGTTGCGGGCTTCATTTCACCGGCCAATAATTTGATTAAGGTCGATTTCCCCGCACCATTGGGGCCGAGCAAACCGATTCGATCCCCCGGGACCAGATTGAAATCTGCATTCTCCAGAATAGTTTTATCACCATACGATGCTGTGGCTTCATGGAGCTGAAGCAGTGGGTTAGGAACTTGCTCAGGTTTGGAAAAAGCAAAGTGAAAAGGGGAGTCAACATGTGCAGGGGCAATCTCTTCCATGCGCTCTAATGCTTTAAGGCGACTTTGGGCTTGGCGTGCTTTGGTGGCCTGGGCGCGAAAACGATCCACATAACTTCGAATATGAGCAATTTCTCGTTGTTGCTTCGTGAAGGCGGCTTGTTGCTGAGCGAGGCTTTCAGCGCGGCGACGTTCAAAATTTGAGTAGTTGCCTCGATAGAGTGTGATTTTTTGATGTTCGATATGGGCAACATGGTTAATGCAGCGGTCAAGAAAATCACGGTCGTGTGAAATTAGAAGCATGGTGCCGGGGTAACGCCTGAGCCACTCTTCGAGCCATAGTACGGCATCAAGATCAAGATGATTGGTAGGTTCATCAAGAAGCAATAAATCCGAGCGACACATTAATGCCTGAGCTAAATTTAAGCGCATTCGCCAGCCGCCGGAAAATGATGGAACGGGGTTCTCTTCTTGTGCGGTTGTAAAACCTAAACCGTTCATGAGTTGGGCGGCGCGGGTTCGAGCGGTATAACCATCAACGGCTTCAAGTTGATGAAGCAGGGTTGCCTGACGTGAGCCATCACTGTTCTGCTCGGCCAGACTGATTTCACGTTGAATATGACGCAGCTCCTGATCACCATCCATCACATAATCAATGGCGGCAAGATCAACGGCGGGGGTCTCTTGGGCAACATGTGATATGACCCATTTTTTTGGTAATGAAAAATCACCCGAGTCAACGCTTAATTTCCCCATGATTAACGCAAAGAGGCTAGATTTTCCAGTGCCGTTGGCACCGGTTAAGCCGACTTTATCAGTTGTGTGAATGAGAAAGGAGGCGTGTTCGAATAAAGGTGCACTACCACGGCGCAGGGTGACTTCGTTAAAAGTAAGCATGAATAATGGTTCGGGTATTTTGAAAAATCACATCATAACAACTTTTTATGATGGATTTATCCTGAAAGTGTCTACCAAAAAGTTTCCACGTAGTTATCCACGGTTTTTGTGAATAGAGGGTAATGGGTATCAATAAGGTAAAAGCTTTTATCAAGGATCAGCATAGTTTGTGGAATTGCACCATTTAAAGGTAGTTGTTTTATAGGGCCATCTAATGCACCAGTTGGAATGTCTATCGTATATTTTTCTACCATATTCAGCGCTTGATTACGGATGTAAAGTTGTTCACCTGATTGGCTGATGAGTGCGGCATCGGGTGTTGCGGTTAATACTGTGTGTTGATTGGCTGACTCAGTAATCTTTCCCGTTTCAGGGTTGATGTTGTAAGCCATGATATTTTGATTACTTAAAAGGTATAAAAAATTACCGTCAGGTGTGACAGTGATAATTTTTGCATTCACTGGTAGCGCATCAATCGCTGTGGCTGTTTTGCTCCAGATTCCCGTTTTTTGGTTAATATCGTAAACAGTAATGCTGCCTGAACTCTTCTTGTTTGATGCGATATAGGCAAATTTCCCCGATGGATGCAGCACTATGCTTGCAGGTGTGTATTGCGTGGTGAGTTCGAGCATCGGAATAATGGAACCTGGCTTTAATTGAAAGCCCAGAACTTTGTTATTTTCAATGCGATAGGCAAATTTACCCGAAGGGTGAATTGCTGAAAAAGAGTTGATGGTGTTATCGAAGTTTACGGTATATGTTTCTGCTGCGATATAGGGTTTTGTGGGAGCCTGAATGCTGCGATTGAGTGTTGCAATGACGCTTTTGGGTGAACCTGTGATTTCGTA
This sequence comes from uncultured Gammaproteobacteria bacterium, assembly GCA_964468225.1. Lineage (GTDB taxonomy): Bacteria > Pseudomonadota > Gammaproteobacteria > JAADGQ01 > JAADGQ01 > S141-38. The sequence goes on along the minus strand of CAYXVC010000010.1, from coordinate 18,527 downwards.
CTCGGCTGTTCGGGTGATCTCTTTATTTCCATTGGCATCTACAGAGTAAAATTTCAGAGTGGTTGTTTCGGAAATAGTAATGACTTTAGGATCCGATATGAGGTGTGTTTTGCGTGTCTCGCTGTTTTCTGGATCACTGCCATCCCTTGTGTAATAGAATCTATCGCAACCGGAACCACCCGTATCTGTGCAGTCGGTAGTTACACCAATAGAACCAGAGTAAGTTCCTGGAGGAGGATCGAGTGTTGTTTTTGGTGGGCTGCTATCGCTAGGAAGAATAATCAATTCTATAGTGCTTGAAAACGGCTCTTCATTTCCCACGTAATCTACAGAATAATATTTAAGCGTAGTGTTTTCTTCAATTAGAATGCTGGAGTTATATTCTATTCGGGTTGCACTGGTTTTAGGGTCACTTTTATCTGTTGTATAATAGCTTTTTAAGCAACCGGAAGAGAATACAGAAATTTGTTCTGTGCATTGGAGCGTTACTTTCTGCGGCCCTATATAGGATATTCCAGTGCTTACAGTGACTTTTCCATTATTAATTAATGCATCTGTGAGGGGGGGGTCTTCATCTTCAATTTCGTTCAGGTTTGTACCATTTTTTAATTCTTTGTAGTTTGATATGTTGTCATTGTCAGTGTCATTATCGAGGTATCGATCCAGGTAGGACTCTTCATTGAACGCAAGAGTAGTTCCACCTTCGGTGATTGTAACGGACTGTGTTGCTTGAACCAGCATGACGCTGCCATATTCCTGTGTTTGATAGCGAAATTCAATGTTAATGGGATAAGTGCCAGGTGGAATATTCTTGATCTGATATGTAGCTTGGCCCGCTTTAATTATCATTTTTCGAAATGGATCATCCGCAGGTTCAAGCCCATTAATGCGGATATGAGCGCTGAGTTCACCTTCCGTTGCAAATGAATAAATAGGCTGGCCGCTGGCTGTGCTGCCACCTTTGGGAAGTGTTGCTTGAATGTTGAGCTGTGTGGGG
>CAYXVC010000010.1:0-17430 GCA_964468225.1 uncultured Gammaproteobacteria bacterium | reverse complement strand
CAGTCTGATTTTTATTTTTTTGTAGCATAGCGATTGCTCTGTTTTCAGGAAGAATAAGGGGCATACGGTCACTGAGTCGAGTTTGTGTATGGCCTAGAAGTTTTTCATAAACTGCAGTATAGGCCAGAACGGCACGTAGATATTTACGTGTTTCCCGTATAGGTAATGTTTCTAACCAGATATCAGCAGGCAGAGCTTTGTGCTGTGGTATCCAGCTTTTAATGCGGTTGGGGCCTGCATTATAAGCGGCAATGGCGAGCACAGTATTGCCATGAAGCTTGTCCAGCACATACCTCATATAAGCAGTACCCAGCTGAATATTAAGGTGAGCATTAAATAGCTCTTTTTTATTTTTTAATCGGGTGTTTTGAGCATCCGCAATGTATTTGCCTGTTTTGGGCATCAGTTGCATGAGACCTAATGCACCGCTTCTGGAGCGTGCTTTGATATTAAAGGCACTTTCCCTGCGGATAATGGCGTAAACCCAAGCACTGTCCAGACTATGCTTTTGTGCTTCTTTCGCGACTACTTTTTCAAAATTGACCGGAAAGCGTAAATTAAGATCGTCTCTGTAATCTGTTTTTGCCAAGGTAAAAATTGCGGTGTGATGCCAGCCCCAACTCTGTGCAACTTTTGCTGCACGTTTTAATAGTTTTTTATCCATTTTTCTAGCCATGAACCACCAATGGCTGCGTGCTTCACTCAGGCGATTAAGCCGGTAGTATTCCTGTGCTTCTTTAAACCCAGGAACACTTGCTATGGCTTTGTATTCAGATTCGGGAAAGGTGAGCGGAGAATCACTAAACTGGTAGGCGGTGCCAATTTTGTCTGCAGCTAAAAAACCGTAAAAGTCCCGGGAGGTTGCCGCTATTTCATACTGTTCTTGTGCAGATTTTTCATTGCCAGTCGCTTCCAGAGCACGCGCATGCCAGTAGCGCCATCGTTCGCTGTTTTTTTCATTGTCCGGAAGTTGCTCTATCCAAAAGCGTACACCACTCCAGTTTTCATTACGGAGTGCCATTCTGATTCGCCAGTCTCGTATCTCTTTATCGACATGAGTCTCAGGTATTTTGGCAAGCCATTTTAAAGCATCAGGGTGATGCTTCACGACATGAGCCATAGCGATGGTCCGTTTAATCTGAGCCTGTTCGTTGGCACTGAATCGGTAATTTACAGTCAGTTTTTTCCAGAGGGTTTCTGCACGTTCGCCATTCTTTTTACTGGTTCGTTCAATGGCGGTCATAAAAATGGTGCTTCTGATGGGGTGATTAAGAAGAAACTTTTTCTTCTTAAGTACAAGTTGTGGATTTTTATAAGCTTGCGTCCAGAGTGAGATCCAGTATTGGTCTGTTTTATTCAGGTTTTTTGCTAAATAGCTTGCCAGAGATAGATTTCCACCTTTCATTGCCAGTTTGATGCGTTGCCAGATCAACGTGTCATTAATACCTCCGCTTTTTTCCCAGGCCGTAAATACAGAGCCACATGCTTTGTTTTGAGAGCGGCCTACCAGCCAGAGCGGTTTAGCTTCTTCGAATGCTTTTTGTTGTTGGCCAGTGTTGAAGAGTGCATTGAGGTAGTGGCATCGCAGTGTGGTATTTTTTGTAGGTTGCCAGTTTTGAAGATAGGCTTTCCATTGTTTTTTCTTTGCTAAGTTTTTTAGCCAGCTTTGTTGCAGACGTTCGGCTGCTCGTGTTCCGGGGAAAGCTTGTGAGAATGCATCAACATCTGATTGGGAAAGCTGGCTGATGCGGTGTTGCATTGATTTGTAAAGCAAGTCAGGGTAGAGCGGGTAGTCTTGCAGGTTTTTTATAAGTATATTAAACGTGCTGAGGTCCTTTGTTTTTAGGGCGCGTTCAGCGTCTAAAAATGTGCGTTGTTGTTCTGCATATTGCGACTTGAAGGTGTTTGCACAGCTATAGCTCGGCAATAAAAGCGCGATCATCGCAATGAATATCAAATATGTGTTTAGAGTCAAAGTGCTATGCAAACCTCTGTCTCCTGAGTTGTTAGATTTAGGTGCGCTAATAGTATCGGCAAAAAAGTGATTAAATTGAGACTATAATTCAAGCTATAATGGCTCGCACCTTACACTTCGAAAAGAAGAGAAAACTCTTTAGATCATATTTTAAAAGAAGAGATAAATAAATGAAAGAAAAAAATCGTCGACTTGCTGAAATTAAATTAAAAATTCCTGAAATAGCGCCATTGAAAGCTTTTGAAATGCAGAAGAATGGAGCCGCTCTGATTGATGTGCGTGAGGCGGATGAAATAGCACAAGGAAGCCCGAAAAGCGCAGTAAGATTAGGTCGAGGTTTTTTGGAGTTGAGTATCGAAGAGTCTGTTCCGGATTTAACTCAGCCATTGCTTGTGATGTGCGCAGGGGGGTTGCGTTCGTTATTTGCCGCAGAAAGCCTAAAAAATATGGGTTATGAAGATGTTTATTCTATCGCTGGGGGCTTTAATGGCTGGAAGAATGATGGGCTGAATTTTGAAGTGCCACGCACACTCGATAAAGATGCGCGTGAGCGCTATTCGCGGCATCTGTTAGTACCGGAAATTGGTGAGACAGGTCAATTGAAATTGATGGAGAGCAAGGTGTTATTGATTGGCGCAGGCGGGATTGGTTCGCCTGCTTCACTCTATCTGGCGGCAGCGGGTGTAGGGACTCTGGGAATTATTGATCACGATGTGGTTGATCGTAGTAATTTGCAACGTCAGGTGGTGCACACAGAGGCGCGCATTGGAACGCCTAAAGTCCTTTCCGCAAAAGAGACTCTGGAAGGGTTGAATCCAACAGTCAATATTGTGACTTATGAGGCTCGTTTAGACAGCAGTAATGTCGAAGATATTTTTTCGCAATACGATGTCGTGGTTGATGGTTCGGATAATTTGGCAACACGTTATCTGGTGAGTGATGCCTGTGCGTACTTGAAAATTCCAAATGTTCACGGCGCTGTTTATCGATTTGAAGGTCAAGTGACCGTGTTTTGGCCGGATCATGAGTCGGGGAATGGGCCTTGTTATCGTTGCCTGTTTCCAGTGATGCCATCGGATGATCTGGCACCTTCATGTGCAGAATCGGGTGTGCTTGGAGTATTGCCTGGAACGATTGGGTTGCTTGAAGCCACGGAAGCACTGAAAATTCTGCTTGATATGGGCAATCCACTGGTGGGGAAGATGCTTTATTACGACGCACTTGAAAGTAGCTTTATGACACTGAAGCTCAAGCGTAACCCAGAGTGTAAAGTCTGTGGTGAAAATGCTGAATTTAATGGGTTTCAGGATATTGTAGAAGTTTGCTCTATTGGTGGTAGTTAAAATTAGATGTTACCGCTAATAATTACCATGGAGAACGAAGTGGTAATTAGTCTCCGATAGGCAACGCCGTCTGCATATTCGTAGTGCGAGGGACGAGCGGCGTTGGCCTTTCTGTCACATGAACAATATAGGTACTATCTTCCCGCCTATTTGATTATTACAATAGATTGTTGTGAAAATTCTGGTTTAATTTGTGACGCTGTGATTCAGTCTCTATGTGGATGGGAAGATATGTCAGATGAAACTATGGTGGCACACATTCAGGAAAGACAAAAAATTTTCAATAATGAATAAAAATGATAAATACTTTTATAAAAACCTAGAGTTTGATGCGGCAGTATTTAAAGCACATAACCAAATTTTTTTATCAGCAAAAGACTATAAATTTTATAGTAATTTAATTTTGTCTTTGAAAACAATTCCTAATAACCCTAAAAAATATAAAAGGTACTCGCTTTTAGCTCCATCCGACTCTCTCAAAAAAAATATCTCTAGAAAAGTTACATCATTTGATTTTATTTGTTTTGTTTATGAAAAATTAGAAAATTATCAGGATGATGGCGCTGTATCTATCATAGAAAATGGCAAAGAAATTATTTTAAAATATACATGTAATTTTATATATGCAGTAGAAGAAAATATAGAAGATTTGGAATGGAACAGTCCGTACGGTGAAATTGATGTGGAGGGTATTGTATTTTGCCCAAATTGGTGGAAAAAATGATACGTGGGCTGCTAATGAAGGCATAAAAAATTCAGTAAAGTGGTTTGTGAATCGCACTGTTTTGGAAGTTTCTTGCTATTTTTTGGTGCGGTTTTTTGTGGTGTTGCATCGGTCAAAGTAATTATGGGTGTAGGGGAGGCAGTGTATTTGATGAGTTGAACTGTAATTTCTAATTTACTGGCATACAAATTGCTCTTTTCATGTAAAATAGTGACCCATTAAGAAGTTGTAATTTAAGTAACGGAGATCTCGCGTGAAAGAAAAACTGGTCATGATCGGCAATGGTATGGCGGGGATGAAAACCCTTGAGGAGCTGTTGAAACTAGCTCCTGATGCCTATGATATTACCGTATTCGGTGCAGAACCTTTTGGTAACTATAACCGTATTATGTTATCGCCCGTGCTGGCGGGTGAAAAGACCATTGATGACATTATGATCAATGATCTGCAATGGTATAAAGATAACAACATTACATTGCATACGAATAACGCAGTGGTCGAAATTAATCGTGCCAAGCAAAAAGTAATTGCCGAAGATGGCACCAGTGCGTCTTATGATCGCTTGTTAATTGCCACAGGTTCGAATCCTTTTATGCTCCCTATCCCAGGGGGCGAATTATCTGGTGTGATCGGTTTTCGTGATATTCATGATGTCGATATTATGCTTGATAGCGCCAAAACCAAGAAAAAAGCCGTCGTGATTGGTGCGGGCTTGCTGGGGCTGGAAGCTGCCAATGGTCTGAAAATACAAGGTATGGATGTCACCGTAGTACATCTTATGGATTGTTTGATGGAGCGCCAGCTGGATAAACCTGCGGCAGCGCTGTTACAAACAGAGCTGGAATCACGCGGTATTCATTTTCTGCTCGAAGCTCAAACTCAGGAAGTTCTGGGCGATGATTTTGTGACCGGTTTGCGTTTCGCTGATGGAGTGGAAATTGAGGCCGATCTGGTGGTGATGGCGGTGGGTATACGCCCTAATTTTGAACTGGCTCAAAAAGCGGGCATACATTGTGACCGTGGAATTGTGGTGAGCAAAACCATGTTGACTGATGATCCTGCTATCTATTCAGTGGGTGAGTGTGTTCAGTTTGAAGAGTATACATACGGTTTGGTCGCCCCCCTCTTTGATATGGCGAAAGTCTGTGCCAGTCAACTGGCTGATATTGACCATAAGCACTATGCACATACTGAAACTTCAACCAAATTGAAAGTATCCGGTGTTGATCTGTTTTCTGCCGGAATCATTAATGGTGACGAAACAACAGATGACATTATTTTCCAAGACCCATCTAGTGGCATCTACAAAAAAATCATTTTGCGAAACCACAAGGTGGTTGGCGCAGTTTTGTATGGAGATACGACGGACGGCAGTTGGTATTTTGAACTGTTGCGAGAAAAGACGGATGTCAGTGAAATGCGTCACCATCTGCTATTTGGCCAAGCCCATTTAGGAGATTCCGGCCACGGTGGTGTGAATGATGCGATTGCAGCCATGAGTGATGATGCGGAAATCTGTGGCTGTAATGGAGTGAGCAAAGGCGACGTAGTGAAAGCGATCACTGAAAAAGGGTTGCAGACTCTGGACGAAGTTCGAGCGCATACAAAAGCGTCGGCATCATGTGGTTCCTGTACGGGGTTGGTCGAACAGGTCATTGCGTATACTTTGGGTGCTGATTATTCTGAAATCCCTTCGGAAAAGCCAGTTTGCAAATGCACTGACTACACGCACGACGATGTACGCAAGGCCATTACCGAGCAAAAATTGACCTCACTAAAAGCCTTGATGAACGCAATGGAGTGGCGGACGATTGATGGCTGCGCAAGTTGCCGCCCTGCACTCAACTATTATTTGATTGCCGCATGGCCCGGAAAATCACAAGATGATTATCGTTCACGCTTTATTAACGAACGCGTTCACGCCAATATTCAAAAAGATGGAACGTATTCAGTCGTACCACGAATTTGGGGTGGTTTGACGACGGCAGATGAGCTGCGCACCATTGCTGATGTGGCGGATAAATATGAGATTCCAACGGTTAAAATTACCGGCGGTCAGCGGATTGATCTGCTTGGCGTAAAAAAAGAAGATCTACCTGCGGTTTGGGGGGATTTGAACAAAGGCGGCATGATCTCGGGTCATGCTTATTCCAAAGGGTTACGTACGGTTAAAACCTGTGTTGGACAAGAGTGGTGCCGTTTCGGAACTCAAAAGTCGATGCAGATGGGGATTGAACTGGAAAAAATGACCTGGGGATCATGGACACCCGCTAAATTCAAAATTGCAGTCAGTGGTTGTCCACGTAACTGTGCGGAAGCAACGATCAAAGATTTTGGAGTCGTTGCGGTTGATTCCGGTTGGGAGCTGCACGTTGCAGGAAATGGCGGTATTAAAGTTCGTGTGACTGACTTGTTATGTAAAGTTCAGACGGAAGATGAAGTGCGGGAATATTGTGGTGCTTTCATGCAGGTTTATCGTGAAGAAGCACACTATCTGGAACGTACCGCTCATTGGGTTGAACGTATCGGTTTGTCTTATGTAAAGCAGCGTGTCGTCGAAGATGTCGAAGGGCGTGAGGCGCTGAATAAACGCTTTTTGGAATCGCAGGTTTATGCTCAGATTGACCCTTGGGCTGAGCGTGCCAGTGAAGGTGTGGATGCACATGAGTTTGCACCGTTAACTCAAATTAACAAGCAGTAGTGGATGAAAAAATCATGAGTGATTGGATTGAAGTTGGAAAGTTGAGTGATATTCCCCGTCAAGGTTCACGAATTATTAACAGTGATGAAGGTGATATTGCACTATTTCGTACAATTAATGATGAAGTGTTTGCACTGCGTGATGAGTGTCCACATGAAAAAGGGCCACTGTCACAAGGTATTATTCATGGTAAAAATGTGACTTGCCCACTGCATAGTTGGGTAATCTCTCTCGAGGATGGCTGTGCATTGCCGCCCGATGAAGGTTGCGCAACTCACTTTCCAGTAAAGCTGGAAGGTGAGACTGTTTTTTTGAAGTATTAATTTAAAAATTAATTAACAAGGGCGGACGCTTAGGTTCGCCCTTTTTGTGAGTCAAGCCAATTCATACTGGACTTTAAAATATGCTGTTTGGTCGCCAGAAAAAAAATCCCATCATACTCCCTGATAAAGGTGTGACCGAGTGGAAGTACACCACATGTGGTTACTGTTCGACCGGATGTTCTATTGAAGTCGGGTTAAATGCGGAGGGTGTTCCTGTTTCATGCCGTGGTGCGAATGATGCGGATGTGAATCGGGGCAAGCTTTGTATTAAAGGTATTTTTGAGTACGAACTGTTTAAGAGTGCTGGTCGTGGCACTGTACCATTAGTTCGAAATCAAACCATTGACTCTTACAGGGAAACCAGTTGGGATCAGGCGCTGGATCAATCCGCATCAGAGATCAAACGTATTCAGGAGACCTATGGACGTGACAGCTTTGCCATTGTTTCAACAGGTCAACTATTGACGGAAGAGTTTTATACATTAGGTAAGCTGACGCGTGGAGCGATTGGCACGAATAATTATGATGGCAATACAACGCTCTGTATGGCTTCAGCAGTATCGGGTTACAAACGCTCATTTGGCTCGGATGGACCGCCAGGTTGTTATGATGATTTTGAACATACTGAGTGTTTGATGGCTTTTGGTTCGAATCTGCCAGAACAACACCCCATTATCTATTGGCGATTGCGTCAGGCGCTGGAGAAAAGATCCTTTCCGGTGATTGTGATTGATCCACGCGTCACCATGTTTGCTCAAATGGCCGACATGCACTTGGCAATTACCCCTGGAACGGACGTTGTTTTACTGAATTCATTGGCACACGTTATTTTAAAAGAAGGTCTGGAAGATCGTGATTACATCAAAGCCCACACATCAGGTTTTGACGAATTTTCTAAACTGGTTGAAGCGTATGATCCCGTATCAGCCTCAAAAATCTGTGGTATTGATGAGGATACGATTCGTAATGTTGCACGCCTTTATGCTAAAGCGGGTTCTGCGATGTCGATTTGGACGATGGGTATTAATCAAAGTACACATGGCTCTGATGGTGTCGTCGGGATTAATAGTCTGAATTTAATAACAGGTAATATCGGAATTGAAGGGGGAACGAGTCTTTCGATTACAGGGCAGTGCAACGCGATGGGAACGCGTGAATGGTCATCTTGTTCGGGATTGCCGGGCTATCGCGCTCTGGAGAAAGAAGAAGATCGACAATATATCGCAGATTATTGGGGCATTGATCCAGAATTTTTCCCTAAAAAACGCGGCATGGCTCAAACAGATATTTTTCCTGCGATTGAGACCGGAGAGATAAAGGGACTGTGGCTCGTTGCAACCAACCCAATGACTTCAATGCCGAACACAGCACGCATTCGAAAAACGCTGGAAAAGCTGGAGTGTCTGATTGTCCAAGATGCTTATAAAGATGTTGAGACAATCGAGTATGGGCATATTTTTCTACCCAGTGGACTTTGGGCGGAAAAAGAGGGTGTATTCACAAATACAGAGCGCCGCGTTAATTTGGTGAATAATGTCATTGATCCACCTGGGCTTGCCAAGTCGGATCTATGGATTTTCAATCAGATGGCGAAGCGTTTTGATAACGGCCAAAAAATCAAATTTCCAGAGACAGCAGAAGGTGTTTTTGATGAAATGCGTGAGCTTTCAAAGGGGCGAATGCTGGATTACTCTGGTATGACGTATCAAATGCTGGAAGAACAATGTGGTGTTCAATGGCCTTGCAGTGAAGGTGCTGTAATAGGTTCTCCCCGTTTGTACACGGATGGCAAGTTTCAATATGCCGATGGCAAAGCAAAACTGATTCCGTTAGCTTTTGTTGATAACAATGAAAAGCCTGATGATGAATATCCTTTTTGGCTCAGTAGTGGCCGTGTTGTAGAACACTTTCATACACGTACCCGAACAGGCAAAGTGGGTAATCAAAATAAGTTCAGTCCGACTCCGTATATGGAGATGAATCCCGATGCGGCTAAAGCACTGGGTATTGAACATATGAGCTATGCACGATTAGTGAGCCGAAGAGGTGATGCTGAAGTATTAGTGCAGCTGACTCAGCGTGTTGCTCCGAATACTGTATTTATCCCTTTTCACTTTCACGAGTGTGTTAATCGCCTGACACTCGGATTGCTTGACCCCCATTCAAGGCAGCCTGCATTCAAACAAAATGCAGTGAGAATTGAAGCGGTTGAAGATCAAGAAGCGGCGGCCGTGCGTAATGTTGCAGCACGAACTTATTAATCGGGTTTTAAGGTAGAACAAATGTTTAAAAAACGTGATAACGAGCCGGATTACGCAATTATACCTAATTTAGAAGTCCCCGAAAAAAGTCAGCATGGTACGCCGATTCAGCTTGCAGGCGAAAACAGTGAGCTGTCAGGAAAGAGCCTGAATATTAATGGCGATTCCGAGATTGGTGATAATGCGAATCGCTACAAGCAACATGGTTTTCACTTTACTGCGGATAACTGTATTGCATGTCATGCGTGTGAAGCGGCATGCAGCGAAAAAAATGACCTGCCCGCACATATCAGTTTTCGTTCTGTAGGTTATGTTGAAGGCGGAACGTACCCAGCCTATCAGCGTGTCAACATCTCAATGGCGTGTAATCATTGCGAAGATCCGGTGTGCCTGAAAGGCTGCCCGACACGCGCTTATACCAAATACGCTGAATACGGCGCGGTTCTGCAAGATCCTGATATCTGTTTTGGCTGTGGTTATTGCACTTGGGTCTGCCCTTACAACGCACCGCAACTGGATCTTGAAAAAGGTCAGGTTTCAAAATGTAATATGTGCGTGGATCGTCTGGAAGTGGGATTGAAGCCCGCATGTGCTTCGGCCTGTCTGGGTGGCGCGCTGGATTTTGGGATTATTGAGTCAAAGCCTGATAATCGTATACAGGCAAAACTGGAAATTCCGGGTTTTCCAACGCCAGAAATTACCCAACCCAATATCCGATTTCAGCAGACGCGCAGTCTACCAAAAGAGATGACGCGTCCGGATACGATGCCGATTCATTATACCAAAGAGGAAGCGGGGCAAACTGATTTTAAACCTCGGGTTCGCCATAAAGAGAGTGAATCAGGCAAAATCAAACGAGACTGGAATCTTAAAAAATTAAGTTCACGTGAAGATCCACTGGTACTTTTTACCTTGATCTCTCAAGGAGTCATTGGTGCATTTTTGCTGCTATTTCTCGGGCCAATGTTTGGTTTGGATATGTTATCTGTTGAAAGTCATCCAGTCACAAATAAAGTGATGTTGGTTGTCTTGGTGGTGCTGGAGAGTATTGCACTAGGCATTTCAACAATGCATTTGGGTAAACCTCATCGTTTTTACCGTGCTTTTAATAATTTACGTTATTCGCCAGTCAGCCGCGAAGTCGCTTCTTTGGCTGTTTTTTATACCATGTTGGGCGGTTATACGTTAATGACGATTGGCTTGTTTAATTGGTTGCCACAAGGAGTGGTCTCTTTCCTTACAGGATTATTTGGTGGGTTAGCGGTGATTTCTGGCCTTGTTGCACTGTATGCGATGCATAAAATCTATCGCATTAAAGCACGCCCTTTCTGGAATCATTGGCAAGTATTGAGCAGCTTTTATGGCACCATGTTCACGCTGGGTGCGTTGTGGGTGGGCTTGGTGTTTTCCGCCGTCTTGTTGTATGAAGGATCAAGCATCTCTGAACTGATGTTGCCCGTGGCATGGTTGATGGCATTGGGTTTGGCTTTAGAGTGTATTGGCCTGTTTTTCCATGCACGTTATCTGGAAAAATGTGGCGATGAAGCGGCAGCTTCTCATTGGGTTCAGCGTACAGATTTTGGTCATACCTATATTGCACGTAATATTGGCTTGGGCGTGAGTTTGCTGGCAGCTCTGGTGGGTGCAGTGATATGCAGTGGCGAAGGTATTGCAGGATTTTCTGCCTGGGTCTTGTTCGGGGTGGTGGTTATGGCCACGATGCTTGTAGGACGTGCTCTGTTTTATGTATTAGTCATTCCAACCACAATGCCGGGTGCTTTTTTCTGGCGCAATGCCGGATTTCAAGAGCATGCCCGAGAGTCTGGATTAGCTGAAATGCCACAAGTCGGAGTGTTACCGCATGAACATTATCAAAAAGAGGCATTGGCTCGTGCCTCAAAAGAGTTGAAAGAAGATTTTCAAACGATAAAAAAACAAGGCATGGTTAAGAGCTTTGGGCAATTAAAAGAAAATGTACAATTAGTCATTAAAAATTGTTTTAATTAGATATTGGTTGAAATAGTTGACCAATTTGGTAGGATTCAAACTTTTTAATATTCAGGAAAATAACAGTGAAAAAAATATTATTAACAGTGGCGAGCATTGCAGTGTTAGCGGGCTGCTCTAAAACGGATGACTACAAGCCTGAAGTGGGTGCGAGTGGTGAAGATATTTTCAAGATTGCTTGTGCGTCATGCCATGAAGCGAATGAAAAAGGGCAATATTTTGAACTGTCAAAAGATACGTCTGTGAAAGATACAGTCGCTAAGGGAAATTTTGTGATGCCTGCTTTTCCTTATATCATAGGTGATGAACTGGAAAGTTTAAACGAGTATGTTTTGGCGAACAGCTCAACTAAATAAATGATTTAAAACAATAGTCGCTGCCCTGTAAGTCCTATAGGGTATGGCGGCCATTGCTCTACTGTTCTTTCAATCCATCACTTTCAAGCACCAATACCCGATCCATTTTTTCTGCAAGTTGAAGGTCATGAGTGACGATCAGAAAGCTTGTGCCCATTTCCTGATTGAGCTGCAACATCAGTTCGTAGACCTGCCCTGCAATTTTTGTATCCAGATTTCCTGTAGGTTCATCGGCCAATACACATTGTGGCTTGGTCACAAGTGCGCGAGCAAAGGCAGCTCTCTGGCGCTCTCCACCCGAGAGTTCGCTCGGTTTGTGTTTGAGTCTGTGGCTTAAACCTACTTTTTCCAGTAATGTTTGTGCGGCTTCGGTCGCTTTGCGGGCCGATGTGCCTCTGATAAGAAGTGGCATACAGACATTTTCAAGTGCTGTAAATTCGGGCAGTAGGTGATGAAATTGATAAACAAAGCCTAGAAACTGATTGCGAAGATGGCCGCGCTCGGTTGTATTCAGTTTTGTTAAGCTTTGTCCATTCAGCCAGACTTCGCCTTGTGAGGGCGTATCCAAACCACCCAGCAGGTGAAGCAGGGTGCTCTTTCCTGAACCCGATGCACCGATGATGGCAACGCGTTCGCCTTTGTTAATGGTGAGGTCAATATTGCTGAGTACGTGCGTTTGCAGCGAGCCTTCGCTGAAGGTTTTCCCCAGATTTTGGCAATGTAAAACTGCTTGCTCTGGATTGTGATCACTCATAACGCAGTGCCTCCGCAGGCTGGGTTCGGGAGGCTCGCCAGGCAGGGTAAAGTGTGGCGATGATGCTGAGAGAAAAAGAGAGCGCTCCAATCAGGTAAACATCATTCCAATCCAGGTCGGATGGCAATTTGCTGATGTAGTAGACATCCGCTGCGAGGAACTCGACACCTAACAAGCGTTCCAGAGCAGGTACCAGCGTTTCAACATTGAGCGCCAATGAAACTCCGCCCAAGATGCCGAGCGCTGTTCCAACCAGCCCGATGAGTATGCCTTGCACCATAAAAATCCCCATGATCGAGGTGGGGGTGGCACCTAATGTGCGCAAAATTGCAATGTCACTCTCTTTGTCCGTGACGACCATGACGAGTGTGGAAACAATATTGAATGCAGCAACGGCGACAATCAGCAACAAAATGATAAACATGACCAGTTTTTCTGTCTGTACTGCCCGAAAAAAGTTGGCATGGCGGTAAGTCCAGTCACTGACGAAATAGCGAACGGGCAGCTCATCCGACAGTGCCCTGTTAAATTGAGGAGCGTCAAACATTTCATTAAGTTTCAATCGCAAACCACTGACACTATTTGACATTTTTAAAAGCTTAGCTGCATCATCAATATGCAGCAGTGCTAAACCGTGATCAAATTCATACATGCCCACCTTGAAAACACCCACCACAGTGAAGCGTTTCATGCGAGGCATAATACCCATGGGTGTGACGTTGGCTTGGGGTGTCACCAAGGCTACTTTGTCACCCAGTGTTACGCGCAATGCTGTCGCCAGTTCAATGCCCAGTACGATGCCGAACTCACCGGCTTTTAAATTATCCAGTGAACCTGCCAGCATTTTTGTGGACACTTCGGAGACCTCGTCTTCTCGCGTGGGCAAGATGCCACGAAGCATAGCGCCTTCAACATGACGACTATGAGTTAACATGCCTTCACCATCAATATAGGGCGCTGTGCCAATAATTTCGGGGTAGCTTTCCAGTTGTTGATCAAGTTCTGGCCATTGACTGAGTTCGCCATCGTAACTGGTGATGGTCATATGAGATGCCACACCCAGAATACGTTCTCGCAACTCCTTTTCAAAACCGTTCATAACGGAGAGCACGGTAATCAACGCAGTCACGCCCACCGCAATGCCTAGCATGGAGAGCAGTGAAATAAAGGAGATAAAATGATTTCGACGTTTGGCGCGGGTATAGCGAAGGCCGATAAATAGTTCGATTGGTTTAAACATAGCGCGGCATTATAGCTGAACTACTGTTCATTGATAAACTCATTAAACAGATATTGAGCTCTTCTTGTAACAAAGTTGTACAATCGTTCATTGTCGTCACTTCGTTTTCTATGGCAAATGATGGTATTGCAAGCGTTGCTTTAGCTCAACCTCATTGTGTACTTTCTAAACCTTTTCCAAAACAAGTATAGCTTTACTAAAACAAGACAAACGCCGTACTTCATCAAAACAATTTTGTGCTTCGGGATAAACACTTTTTAACATTGCCAGCCATTGTTTAATACGGCCAAGAATAATTTTATCCGCAACAGTCGTACTCATTTCTTTGCCCATGTGAATCAAGAGCGATGAAACGTCACTCCAGCTCATTGCTTCGCATGATTCATCTTGTTGATAATGGCGAATTTGTCGAGCCAGATCAGGCCGACTCACTGCGCCACGACCGATCATGACATCTTTACAACCGCTGATTTCAAGGCAGCGCCGGTAGTCTTCGACGCTATTAATATCACCATTGGCGACGACCGGAATGGTCAGCGCATCATTGATATAGCCTAACCATTCCCAGCGAGCTGGGGTTTTGTAACCATCCATTTTGGTGCGAGCGTGAACTACGATGTAGTTAGCGCCTGCATCTTCAACTGCATGAGCGATCTCCAGTGCGGAATCGGTGTGGTCAAAACCCAGTCGGATTTTGGCTGAAACAGGAGTGGAGCAGGGCACAGCAGCCCTGACCGCTGAGATGATTTGAAAAATTCGATCAGGCTCTTTCAATAACACAGCACCTCCTGCCTTACGATTGACGATTTTTGACGGGCAGCCAAAATTAAGATCAATGCCCGGCGCTCCCAGCTCAACTGCGTAGGCCGCATTTTCAGCCAGTACGACAGGGTCACTGCCGAGGAGTTGAATGACAACGGGTGTTCCCGAGGCTGTTGTTGCAGTGGCCGCCAATTCAGGGCATAAACGATGAAATACCTTTTTTGGTACGATTTTATCCACCACGCGGACAAATTCGGTCACACAGCCATCATAGCCACCGATTTTTGTCAGAATGTCTCGCAGATAACTGTCGATGAGTCCTTCCATCGGGGCGAGCAGGATTTTCATCGTTTATTGTGTTGGCATTACTCAGGCTTTCTGAATTTCAGAGTCCAGCGATCCGTATTGCCTGTGACGCTTTTACGACCGACTTCATATTGAAGTTCATCATCGGCACGGTAATGAAGGTCTGAGCTATCTTCGAAAACAAAGCCCGCAGCCTGTATCTCTTTGATAGCCATAACAGGGTCAAATCGTCTGCGGTTTTCAGGGGTATCCGCTTCCATGTGCCGCTGAGTATGGTCAACGAGGGCGTAAGTACCACCGGGTTTCAATGCTGAAAAAGCAGCTCGATTCATCGCCATTCGACCTTCAAGATCAAAGTTATGATAATTACGAAAAGTAAAAACGATATCCGCATTTTTTACACCCAAGTCGGATACTTCCAGAAAATACAGACGGGCACCTGGTTTTTTTCCTAATTTGGCATCTTGAGCAATCACAGATACCTTTGAAAAACCTTCTTTGTCTAACAACTCTTTTTCAATGGTTCCAGTACCCAGAGCGACATAAAGCTTGCCTTTATCGGCCAGTACGGGAGCCAACAACTTTGTATACCAGCCGCCGCCAGGTATTAACTCAATGGCAGTCATATCGTCGCGCAAACCAAAGAATTCCAAAGTTTCAGCCGGTTTGCGATTATGATCGCGCTGGGTATCCGCCTCAGAGCGAACGGGGGCTTTCATTGCTGTTTCCAGTTTGTTCTGAACGGCATCAAATTCATCAGCAATACTGCTTCCCATGCTTGCCAGCAACAGGGTCGAAAGAAAGAGTGTTTTAGAAATGGTTTTCATTATAATTCCCATAGTATTTCGGTTAGTTTTTATACGAATAACTCAGGCATCATACTTGATTTTTATATCAAAAATAGCGACATGAAAAATAATGAATTGAAAAGTTTCCATCGTTATATTCAATCCTCTCGTACGATTGGAAAATAAGGGTGGTAGCATGAAGAAAAAATACAGGCATATAAGCGATGTTGAACGAGATATTATTGCTTTGAGTCGAGCGGAAGGGAGAACATACGGATCTGTTTTATCTCGCAAGAGCCGTGACCCCGGGAACATACACTGTGCCTTCAGCCTATGTGGAAGATATGTATCGGCCATTTATTCAAGGGGTGAGCCATGCGGTTTCTGATTTGGTGATTGTGAATAAAAAAGCTTCTATGGATTAAGTTGCCTTTTGCGGTCTTGCAATCGCTATTGATTTGGAGGCACAGTTACGGCTTCTCGGGTTTCTTGTACCTGCCACTTCGTGTACGATTTTGAATGCCTTGGATGGATATGATGGGAGCAATAAATGATTGAGTTTTTAAATAATTTACTGGAGTTAAGTTTAGATGCAGCTCCCTGGTTATTGTTAGGGCTGGTGATTGGTGGGTTGATCAAGGCTTGGATTCCTATCTCGTTTTTGGAACGACATCTTAGTGGAAGTGGTTTCTCCTCTATAATAAAAGCCGCCTTGTTGGGCGCACCTTTGCCTTTATGTTCCTGTGGTGTGATTCCCGCAGCTTTGGGGCTGCGACGTGCGGGCGCATCAAAGCCCGCAACGGTCTCCTTTTTAGTCTCGACTCCTGAAACGGGGGTTGATTCGATCACTATCTCTTATGCGTTGCTGGGGCCTTTTATGGCGATAGTACGCCCCATTGCCGCAATTATATCTGCCATTACTGCGGGTCTGTTAGTGGGGCGTTCGGAAGATAAAAAGGCGCAGTCTGATTCGGTTGTTTCTGCTTCCGAGGCGAAAGTCAGTTGCTGCTCAACCAAAAAAGAGGTCATTAAAAAGGCAGCATCTTGCTGTAGCGCTGAGAAGCCTAAAGAAAAAACAGGCTCATGTTGCAGTAGTCAAAAGAAAGCGGAAGAGAAAGAGAGGTCTAATTCGGGTTGTTGTAGCTCATCCGCATTAAAATCCAAGGTCGCTAAAGAGCCAGCCAACCATTTGCAAAATGCATGGAACGGCATTGTTTACTCTTTTACTGATCTGTTTGACAAGGTGCTCTTTTGGTTGGTGATCGGCCTGGTTTTTGCCGCTCTGGTGAAAACATTCGTGCCTGCTACTTTTCTTGCCGAGTGGGGCAGTGGTTTGCCCGCTATGTTGATTATGCTGGTGGTGGGTATTCCTATGTACGTTTGTGCTACTGCATCAACACCCATTGCGGTAGGTCTGTTATTGGCGGGGGTTTCTCCAGGAACGGCAATGGTCTATTTAATGGCGGGGCCTGCGACAAATATTTCAACACTGGGTGTGATTGGCAAAGAGCTGGGGCGTCGTTCTCTGGTGGCCTATCTGACCGGGGTTTGCAGCGTTGCCTTGATAACGGGATTTACCGTGGACTACCTCATTGAATCATTTGCTATTGATGTGCAAGCCCAGATTTCACACAACCATGAGATGGTGCCTGCAATATTGGCGTGGTTATCTTTACTGATTTTAGTTGCGGTGGTGGTTAAATTGAAATTCAAAAAAAGAGAGTTCGAAGCAATTTTATCTGAGTAGTAAGAGAAGGGGCTTGATTGTCCCTTCGTAATTTATGAGTTGCAAAGGAACCTTTGACTATAATAGACTGTCCTACTTTACAAGTACCAAAATCGGGGGCGACATGGCTTCGACGTGGGTTACAAAACCCGAGGTGCATGCCG
>CAYXVC010000009.1:0-35233 GCA_964468225.1 uncultured Gammaproteobacteria bacterium | reverse complement strand
TAATAAAGCTATTCCACTGCCAGCGACGATGATTCATGATTTAAGCGAGCTTTCAGCGGGTGAAGGAGCCACAATAAAGCTTTATAGCGCCTTTCCTTTTCCAAACAGAGCCTCACGCCAGTTGAATGCATTTGAATCGGATGCGTGGAGTACCATTTCACGCAATTCCGATGAGATATACAGCAAACGGGATGTTGTGGGTGGTAAGCAAGTGCTTCGAGTTGCAATAGCAGACAAAATGGTGAGCGAGGTCTGTACCGGCTGTCATAATAGTCACTCACAAACGCCTAAAAATAATTGGCAGTTGGGTGACGTGCGCGGAATTCTTGAAGTTACGACGGTCATTGATGACCAGCTTGCTGCTGGAGCAGCCACCAGTAACCAGGTTTTATTGTTATTGCTTGGTGTCATGATCATTTCGATGTTGGTTATATATTTGGCCTATAAAATGACGGTCAGTCGGCGTTTGAATGAAGTCAATCAAGCAATGAGCGGTTTGGCGCAAGGTAATAGTGACCTAAATAGTCGATTGGATAGTGCAGGAAGTGATGAAATCAGTCTGCTGGCTAAAAATTTCAATGCTTTCATTGGTAAACTTCAGGAAGTGATACAGGGCGTTGTGAATTCCAGTGCCCATGTAGTGACAACAGCCAGTGAAATGTCCTCTTTGGCAACTCAATCGAGTCAACAAATTGCACTACAAAAAAGTGAAACTGAGCAAGTGCACCTAGCCGTGGATGAGATGGTGCAAGCGGTTCAGGAAGTGACAAATAATGCTACAACTGCTGAAAATGCAGCGAATAAAGCACAAGACGAAACAATGAACGGACAGAAGATTATTTCAAAAACAATTGCTTCAATTAATTTGCTGGCAGGTGAAGTGGAGAAAGCCTCAAGTGTCATTAAAACACTTGAAACAGACAGTGAATCCATTGGCTCGGTGCTGGATGTCATCAAAGGCATTGCTGAGCAAACTAACTTGTTAGCGTTGAATGCTGCAATTGAAGCGGCACGTGCAGGAGAACAGGGACGGGGGTTTGCTGTAGTGGCTGAAGAAGTTCGGACATTGGCCAGTCGTACACAAGAGTCAACACTTGAAATACAAGAAATGATTGAACGTATTCAAGCGAGTGCAAGAAATGCTGTGAGCGTGATGGATGGTGGAAGTTCGCAAGCGGGTGATAGTGTGCAGCAAGTAGCAATGGCTGAAGGGTCGCTTCAATCAATTATAGAAGCAATTGACAGTATTCATGAACTCAATGCAAGAACGGCAAGTGCCTCTGAGGAACAGAGCGCTTCTGCAGAACAAATTAGGAATAATATTAAGGAAGTCGGTTGTATTGCAACCCAGGCTGCAATTTTGGCAGAGCAAACAGCAGATAGTGGTGAAAAGTTGGCTGGTTTAACTGCAGACCTCAATACTCAGGTTGATCATTTTAAATAGCACGGCACTATTTTGGCTCGGACGGTCTCTTTACGTTCGGGTCGCATCAAACTGCTGTATAAATTGAGCAGTGATGGAATCCATGGTTTCAACATGCAGATAGAACCAGGGTACGACGGTCTCTTTAATAAATTGCTTTAATAAGGGGCGGGAATGCTCAGCTTTCCAGCTAGAAACTGCACTTTCAAGTAAGTTGATCACTTTATCATGCTCGCTTTTATGCATTGGGTATGGGGGGAAGTTGATACGCTGCATTTCAGCCTCTTCGTGAGAGAAGTGTTCAGCGGTATGTTCAAATAACTGTGCCATGAGTTCACTGATTTTTTCATCAGATTCATTTTCCAGCGCAATATTCAATTGAGTCAGTTGCTGAACAAATTCAGCATGATCTCGGTTCATAAAATCAATGGCGACGGTGATAGGAAGTTGCATGGCGGAAACCTAGTAAATATATTTTTTATAAAGATGTATTAGATATACATCTTATTTTTAGTTGGGTCAATATTGAAAGTTTGTTGTCGAAATAAAATAACTTATTTTCAAATACATCTTAAGAATTTTGATAATATGCCAAATACGTAGGTGTTTCAGTGAATTTAACGCATGCTACGAGTGAAGTTTTTTATTACAAAAGGGAGAGTAAGTAATGAGTAATGCAAGCCTGTTTGAAAAGTTAGGTGGCGAAGCAGCCGTTGATGCGGCGGTTGATATTTTTTACCGTAAAGTACTGTCTGATGACAGAATCAGTCATTGGTTTGAAGGAACTGATATGACTAAACAAGCAGCTAAGCAAAAAGCTTTTCTGACTTATGCTTTTGGTGGCCCTAATAATTATACCGGTATGGATATGCGAAAGGGCCATGCTCATCTGGTAGAAAAAGGGTTGGGTGATAGTGATTTTGATGCTGTTGTTGAGCTTCTTGGAGCAACATTAAAAGAGCTGGGGGTTGCGGATGATCTGATTGCAGAGGTTGCTGCGACTGCTGAAACAACACGCAAAGATGTATTAGGTCGATAGATAAAGGTCGTCACACAATGTCGAAAATTAGTTATGAAGGCCTGATTTATGAAGTTCTTGAGAATGAATCTGTTCTTCAATGCTTACATCGTAATAGTGTGGCGATTCCCTCATCATGTGGTAGCGGTATTTGTCTGAGCTGTTTGATGTGTGCAACGGTGGGTAAACCACCTGAAAACTCACAAAAAAATCTTAAAAAAATCTTGAAAGAGCGTGGCTATTTTCTTGCCTGTATTTGTAAGCCCGAAAGTGATCTTGAGGTCACTTTGGCCGGTGATGAAGTATTTCACAGAGTTGCCGCTCGGGTTGTTGAAAAACATCAAATGAATGATCAGATTTTAAGGCTGCGTTTAGAGTGCCTTGAAACTTTTAAGCACAAAGCAGGGCAGTTCATTAATTTACATCGTTCCGACGGTTTATCACGTAGCTATTCCATTGCAAGTTCATTGCCAGATAACATGCTGGAGCTTCATATTGAATGTTTGCCTGATGGGAAAATGAGTACCTGGATACATGAAGAGTTGCAGGTGGGTGAACAATTGAACATTGATGGGCCTCATGGTGATTGTTGTTATTCATCAGACAATCAAGAGCAAAACCTGCTCCTTATTGGCACTGGATCAGGGTTGGCTCCATTAGTGGGTATTCTTTATGATGCATTGGCGCAGGGGCATCAAGGTAATATTCATCTGTTTCATGGAACACTTGATGTTAGTAAGCTTTATATGGTTGATGAGTTACGCCAATTAGCGGGCGCACATGAAAATGTTTTTTATACACCATGTATTTCGGGTGATACGGTACCGGATGATTATTATGCCGGGTTTGCCAATACCGCTGCATTAGAACAATACCCCAGCTTGGCGGGTTGGCGGCTATTTCTTTGTGGTAACCCGAATATGGTTAAAGATACCAGAAAAAAAGCTTTTCTTGCAGGCGCTTCATTGCAAGAAATTTTTAGTGATCCGTTTGAGTTTAGTCGCTGATTATTTCCACATTCTAGAGTTAAAATTGAAAGGCTCAGGTGTTTTTATAGAAATTTTATTGAAGTCGGAGTGTTGGGGGTTTAATAGATAATTTCCAGCTGTTGGAATAATGGCAGAGGGCACTTTAAGCACGGCTGATGTATTAGATGTTACCCAATCACTTCCTATTTTCTTTGTAGTCACTCCGGGTGGTTGTTTTCGCCATTGTTTGGGAATGTCTGCAATAAATGTTACGTCCAGAATAATGGCGGGTGGGATATGAAGTTCGAATAAAAGGTATTTGATCTGTTTTCCATCTTCCTGAAGGTGAATGAATGTCTCCAGTACAGACAATGCTTCCGAGTCTGAACAATAGACCATTGGCACCATAAGGTTATGCCAGCGACCACTGGCAAATTGGCATCCGAACCCTGTAAATGCTGTCTGTTTATGTTTGGCCTTGACGATTCTCCAGGCCTTTATCATGAATAGATGCTATATTCTATACGGTAAAGCAGTTCTTCAACTTCTTTGGCGCCCGCTTCTGTTTTCATGAGTTCAAATGGTATTCTTTCGTGCAGCCCTGTTTGGGAACGATGTAACCAGTGATTGGCTGCATCCTTGTTTTCTAACACCTCTTCTGCCAACTTGAAAATTCTGGCGATTCGGTAAAGCCTGTCACTGATATTTGCATCAAGGTGTTTACGTGGTGTTTTTCTATAACGGCCTAGCCATTTGCCGCTCACGCCAAGGGTTGAAGAGTATTCTTTATCACCCAGCCCCAGTTGTTTTTGTAAAAAAAATACAGATGAAGAAGGGAGTCCTTGTTGGATGATATCTGCAAAGTCTAAAGATGTTTCAACTTTTTTACCTAGCATTCTTTGGCCACCCAAGGCTTTGGTGATTTCATTTGTTGCTAACATATATGCTTCCCAGGAAATGACAAATGTCTTTATAATATCAGACGACGGTCTTTTTTTCATTAACATTCTGATTTATGGTGTTGCTGAATGTAACTCACGAACTACATCCGTATGTGCCAACATTCCGACCAAACGTTGTTCATCGTTCAGTATGGGAATATGGTGGATTCCTTTCTCCTTAAAAATTGAAAAAGCATGAGCGACAGGTGCATTTTCTTGCAAAGTAATCACAGGCACTGTCATTAATTGCCCAGCAACTTCAGGTTTATTTGAGGTCAGTTCACCTGTTTGTTTGATCACTATTTCTAGGCACTCTTCAATCGTTTTTCTATGATACTTATTGGCTTCTTTTATGAAATCACTGACAGTGATGATGCCCGTGATTCGTAGTGCTTTATCAATAACGGGAATGCTTCTGATTTTATGCTCTTGCATGAGTGACCAAACTTCATCAAGGCTACTACCAAACTCAACTGAAACAACAGGGTAAGTCATAATATCCTTGCAGGCCTTTGTTCCTAAACTGCGTTTGTGAGCGAGCAGGGTTGCGTTTGTATAAATGTTATTTAAATCCGTAATGGAAACGTCAATATAGGTATTGATCTCTAACAGTGCATTGTGCAAATCATTTTTTGAGAAAGGTAATATATTTGAGAAATTATTTTCTTTATTCTGTTCGTCATCAAAAACAAAAATCAACTCTTTTGTTTTACGCCTTTTGGCAAGTATCAGGCGTGTTAACCAGACCGCCAGAGCCATAATCAATACATTCAGGCCGACGGGCATCAGCACATAGAGGTATCCCAGTGACTGAATTTGCTCGCCACCAATGACAGCAACTAATGCCGCTGCTCCACCGGGAGGGTGCAAGCAGTTCAATTCATGCATCACAAATATAGCCAGCCCTACCGCCAGAGCACTTGCCAGAAACAGATCGGGAATCCATTGCGCGCAGGTGACTCCTACAATGGCCGATACCAGGTGGCCACCCACAAATGGCCAGGGTTGAGTTAATGTGCTGTGTGGCGCTGCATAGAGCAACACAGCCGCTGCACCCATGGAAGCAACCACAAAAGGTAAGCCGGCATCACCCACAAAATAATGACTGACCCATGTGACTAATCCAATACCAATAATGGCACCTAATGAAGATAAAAATATTTCACTCTGGGATTGGCGCGGTGGTATCTCACCAAAAATAAATTGTTTTAATTTTATTAAAAGATCCATGAATGACCTATAAATTATGATTGGTTAAGTTATCGTCATCTGTTGCCGAAATTAAAACTATACTTACAGAAAGGAAATAAGTCAGCACATGGATGGTATGGAGTGAAACAGGCGGTTAATTTTTTTATTAGACCTGCGGTAAGGGTTAATGCTGCTTTTAAGCTTCTGCCCAAGATGCTGTTGTTGGGTGTCATCATGCTAGGTAGCACTGCAACTTTAAGTTACTTGATTAACGATCAGTATCAACAGCAGATTGATATATTACAGCAAAATAATGTATCCAATAAAGTTCAGGAAATTGAGCAAAAACGCCTAGATGTGCTTCTGTTTTCAGGGCTATCTTTTGGGTTGTTTGTTTATATATTGATAGGTTATTACTCGGGCACAATACGAGCAGTCAACGATCTGAAAAAAAGCAGCCATGCCATTGCAACCGGAGATTTATCACTGCACTTTACATCTACTACGAATGATGAGTTGGGTACGTTATACGGCAGTTTGGAGGGGATTTCTACCGAGTTTGAACGTGCCATTTCTGAAATTACTGAATCTGCCGCCGAAGTGCAAAGTGCAGCGACTGAATTATCAGTAGCGGCTCAGCGGGAAGTCAAAAACTCCCATCAACAGGTTAAGTCTGTTTCGGAAATTACTTTAACCATAGAAAAAGCAGCGGTAAATAGTCGTGAAATTGCAGGTCAGGCTAGGGATGTTAAGACAGCGGTTGACTATACTGATCAGCTTGCAGGTGAAGGAGGTGAGGTTGTCATTAAGTCCATTGAAAGTATCCAGCAAACATTTGAATCTGTTGAAAACTCAGAGAATTTGTTAGCAACACTGGGCGAACGTTCTAAAGAGATCAACAAAATCATTGATGTTATTCAGGAAATCGCTGCACAAACTAATTTACTTGCGCTAAACGCTGCTATTGAAGCGGCACGGGCAGGTGAACATGGGCGTGGGTTTGCGGTGGTCTCCGACGAAGTGCGCCATCTTTCACAGCGAACACACGATGCAACGGCCCAAATTACCGGAATGGTGAATACAATTCAGGAGGAGATTGTAAATAATATTTCAAGTATGCAGGCAGTTCATGAAAATATTGTAAAAGGTGTGGAGTGGGGAAATAAGGCGGGTGAACATTTAGAGCAAATCAGAATAAATGCCAATAATACTTCCAATGTGATGCATGAAATTACTGAAGCAATACTGGAGCAGAGTGAAGAATCTCAAAATATTGCGAAACATATTGAAACGATAAACCAGGCTGCTATTGCAAATGGAGCAGCATTTGATGAAACGTCAGTAACATCTGATTATCTGAAAGCACTTTCAGGGCATATGGTTGATGTGATTCCGAATGCTAAAGCCCTTCCGTCCATAACCATGGAAGATCAAAAAGTTGTACTCTTTTAGAGTTATCAAATGGGAGGTTCTGTGATGAGTTTGACGATGTCTGTCATCATTGTAAGTGCTGTTTTTGGCTTGATTGTTGCGGCTATTCAGTACCGACATTCAGCCTGTTCTATTCAATATCAGCGAAAAAGTCTTGATACAATTGTTGGAGTTCGTAAAGTGATTGAGTTAATACCTCAGCACCGAGGTATGTCTAATGCATTATTGAATGGTGATGACTCTTTTAAAGGTAAAATTATCACAGTGCAAAGCGAGGTAGATAAATGCATTCAAGTGATTGAGCAGTCGAGCAATATTAAAGGGCAGTTGCAGCGTTGGAATAAAATCAAATCAGACTGGAACTCATTAAAAAGTGACTATGTGGGCTTGTCTGCACCTAAAAGTTTTCAGCAACATTCGGATCTAATTAGCGAGGTACTTTATTTGCTAGTTGATGTGGCGAATGATTCAGGGATTTATTTTCATGAAAATGAAAGGTGTCGTGCTTTGACTCTTGGGCTATTTTATCATTTGCCGATGATGAATGAGTTTGTCGCACGTGCACGAGGAGTTGGTGCGGGTGCTATTGCAAAAAATAAACTAATAATATGTGATCGGATTAAACTTCAATTTTTATATAAACGGGTGAATAAAAGTCTGGAAGCAATTCATGCTACGTTGCTTCAATCCATGGCAGGAGAGAACTATCAAGAGCAATCACCCGAAGCACTTATTACTGAAGGGCTTCAGCCGACCTATTTTTTTATGCACACTCTTCAGGAAAACTTGTTGGCAGGACATGCTGTTACAATCAAATCTACGGATTATTTTGATATAGGTACATCGGCGGTCAAAGAGAGTTTTAAACTGTTCGATACGTTGTTACCCATTATTAATCAATATTCAGATCAAGATGAAGTACGATTAAAGCGCCAGTTAAAATGGCTCTGTTTTTTTGGTTTTGTTTTCACCGGAGCTGTTGTGTTTATGATGTTACCCTGAACGCCCGTCAATACGTCGTACTACCAAAATAGGTGCGTAGATAAAGAAAAATAGCGCAAACGAACTAATCCATAATATTTGCGATATACCGATCCATATTGTGTGGTGCTCAGGGAATAACAACGGAAAGATCACCCTGACGATTGATCCTGTGAGCAATAGTAATAGGCTCGGAATTAATAGCTTGGGCGGCTCAGTAATATTTCTACCGGTATGGCCTAATGAAACACGCGCCATCATGCCCATTGTCATCATGCCGATTCCTCCCATTGCAAATGCGTGTATCGCAATGCTGGGCGATACATTTGAAAACAGAGAGAGAGCTGTTAATAAAAAGCCGAAAATAAGAAATATGTAAGCCAGATAAAGAATCCATAGCAGTGGTTTCTTCCAGATTCCGACGGTGTACCACCCCCATAATCTGATGCTGTGCAGCACAAATAAAATTACCGCAAATAAAGCAGTAATAGTATCAAGGGCAGTGAAGCTAGCTGTGATCCAGAATGCAAAAAACAGTATCAGGCTTGAAATATCCAACCATTTCCAGTTTTTAATCTGAACAGGATAACCCGCCCCTTTTTCAATGAAAAATGGAATCACTCGCCGACCTAACATAAGAATCAGGCCTATAATCAAATAGAGGCCTGACAGCAAGCCTTGTTGCTCACCGTTCTCAATGATTCCGGCATTGCCTAAATAAAAAAGAACATTACTTAACAGTATCAGTATCAATTTAGCGACAATGCCCAATTGTTTTCGGCTCTTGGCTTTAATGATGGGGTAGGTGAGTGCGACAATTAAAACCAGTAAAAACAGGCTGTCCAGTACGGCAATAATCTCAATGGGTGTTTGGGTTAAAGTCAAAGCTCGAGTGATTGCCCATAACGTAAAAAGCCCAGCCAATTGATAACCATGCAGTGTTTGAATGCCTGTCCAGTTTTTAACTGCAGTGAGTAGGAAGCCTGCGATGACGGCGAGGCTATAACCATAAATCATTTCATGGGCGTGCCAAGTGGCTGCGGGCAGACCGGCAAGTTCGAAATTCCAATCCAGCAGGTAGATTCCTAACCATGCTGCCATGGATAAAACTGCAAATGCAGTCGCGCCAAGAAAAAATGGACGAAAGCCCAGGTTAAATAGAGCAAACTTGGGAATGTTATGTGCGGGTGGTTCAATATTAATGAGCATTGTTTGATTTTAACTCAAATCCTGATTAGTTTTGAAGGTTAAATTTCATTAAAAAATATGAACTTGCAATTTATGTGATATCCCTTCATCCTTTAAGACTGTTTCGACTGTAAAATTCAAGCAACTAAAAGCTGTTGGGTTATCATGCAAAGAATTATTGTAATGAACTCCAAGGGTGGGTGCGGAAAAACAACCATTGCAACCAACTTGGCAAGTTATTACGCGTCGAAGGGATTCAATACCGCGTTATTTGATTATGATCCGCAAGGGTCAAGTACAGAATGGCTTCGTCAACGGTCTGTTGACATGCCTGAAATCTACGGAGTTGTAGGGTATCGAACCCGAACGGCTCAAAGTAGTACGCAAGCCTGGAAGCTTAAGGTGCCGCTCGATACGCAGCGCGTTGTGCTGGATATGCCGGGAGGAATCAAGGCGCATGAACTTTCCAGTCATGTCAAAAATATTAATGCCGTAATTATTCCAGTGCTGCCCTCTTCTATTGATATTGCTGCGACGGCTCATTTTGTTCGGGAGCTGATGTTTGCAACGCGATTACGTATTAAAAAAATACCGGTCTTTCTTGTCGGAAATCGCGTTCAGCGACATGCTGATATATTTTATAAACTTGAAAAATTTCTGGATGATATGGATATTCCTGTATTGATCAATTTTAGAGATCATCCGGACTATGTGCGGGCAGCCGAATCTGGTATTGGTATTCATGAAATGACAAGCGAATCTGTTAAGGGTGAACGGGTGAGTTGGGATGAAATGACCAGTAAAATTGATTCGGTTTTGAGGTCACCGAAAGGGAATCATGCGGCGCTTTATGGTTAGTTTTCGATGTAGTTAAAAAGCCGAGTGAAAAATGCCCGGCTTTTTAATATGTTCTAAATTTAGAATTTATAGACCAGTCCCAGTGAAAAGGCGCTTGGTTTGCCGCCATTGACTGTTTTGACTTCATCTCCGTGGCCACCATCGACAGCCTGAAACCTGGCACCAGCATCATTGTCAGTGGCAGCATAAGCGACATAAACCTCAGCCTTTTTATCCAGTTTGTGAAAAATACCGAGACCAATTTTGTTGGCTCCGGTATCGGGTTCATTTTCAGCATCATCAACTACAATGTACTGGGCACGAAAATCAGTGTGATCAGCAAACTTCCATTTCCAGTTTACCCCGTAGGAAGAGCGTTTCCATTGAACTTCAGTATCGGAGTCAATGTCCTCATAAATAGCACCTAGCTGATGGTCGCCGATGCCATATGTTGCCGCCACACGGAGGGCAGAGCCATCTTTCATTTTGCTGTGCATTTTCCAGTCTTCATAAGCGGCTGAGAGTTTCAGTTTGTCGAGCTTCCACCACACACCCGCGCCAAACATAGATTTGTCGTTATCATCGACAGCGCCTGACTTGCCTTCAGGATCTACGGCATACATGGCCTGGACTTTCAGTAAATCGTTCTGGAGTTGATACATCACTGAGTTGTTGGGACGTTCGTTAAGCTGGTTGCCATCTTTGTAACTTGCACCCAATACAGCACGACGTTCACCCACCGAATCACCGAATAGTCCCCATTTGGATGCCACCGTTTTGAAAGGAGTGTCATAAACACCGGCGCGAATGCTGTGAATGCCACTGGACAGGCCAACATAGCTATTGCGATCAGCAAAGTTACCTTTGGAGCCGTCATCCCAGCGCACTTCCTGTTCAGCCTGCCAGATCACTTTCATGCCATTTTCCAGTGGCAGATTGCCTTTGAAACCGATACGTGAGGAGTTGCTGGAAATACTCATGCCGTCGTTGTTGACGGCAGGATCATCTTGGTCGCTGCGATCAATAGAAGCATGAAGCTTGCCGTAAATTTCCAGTTTTTCACCAATAACCTCAACAGCTCCTGCGGTTAATGGTGCTGCCATTGCGACAGTGACCGACAATGCAATCAGGTTTTTTTTCATTTGTGTACTCCTTAAAGTCTGAATCTTGTTCTCTGGTTATTATAATCTTGCAGGCCACCACCAAACCGACCTTGGGTGAAAATTTTATGCAAAATTTGTGACATTTTGATGACAGTCTAAAAAGGCAAAAACGATCAGGATTCCAAGGTATGAAATATATGAAAATGCTGCTTTATCGTGTTGCCGAGTATATGGATTTTTATAAAAAATTGTTGCATTTCCACTGATTACTGCTATAAATACGGTCGTTATTTTAAAAACATAGTTTTTTTGTCAACAATAACTCGGAGAGTTACTTTATGAAAAAGAGCATGATCACTTTGGCCGTCACTGCTGCAATCGCTGCACCGATGACTCTGAGCGCCGCCGAAGGCAAGTTTTTTGGTTATACCCAGATTACCGCTGCTGTAGGTAAGGGCGAGGTAGGCAATGATAAAGCCGATGGGTTGCGTTTTGGAGCTGATAGCATTCGTATCGGTTATAAAATTAAACGAGACAAAGCCTGGGGTAAATTGCAACTGGATTTTAATAAGACTGATAACTCTGGTAAGGGCGCAACAAAAATCGGTGTGCCAGAGATCATCAAGGATGCTGTGGTAGGTTATAAACTCAGCAAGGCCGCCAAGGTTCGTGCAGGTGTTTTCAAGACCCCCGTTGGCATGGATTTCGGCATAGCCAGTAAAAAACTGGATATCACTAAGCGTGGTATGGATAAAGGTCTTGTGCTGGAGCGTGCTGCTGGCCTGATGTTCAGTGGCCGGAATCTGAGTGGTTTTGGTTATGATATCGGTGTGTTTAATCCAGCGGGTCGTTCCTATGCAGTTGATTTTGGCTCTGCAGGTGATGCTATGGCCTATGCAGGCCGAATCATGTATGACATGGATGAGAACCTGCACTTTGAAGCATCCTATGGTGTGAGTACTCAGGATTCTGATTCTGCTAGTGAAGATTACACTGTGGTGGGGGTAGCAGGTTCCTATAAAACAGGTGCTATGACTTTTAAAGCTGAGTACCTTGAAGGTAGTAATGTCAAAGGTGATAAAGGCGTAGACGAAAGTGTTGGATATATACACGCTGGTTATGCTATTGATAAGACGAACGAAGCGGTGATTCGTCACTATGCTGCCAGTAGTAAGTCTGTAGGTAATGATAATACCAGCTTAGGTAATACCTACATTGGCTGGAATATCTTTTTGGCCGAGAAGAAGCAAAATGCTCGTATCCAGCTGAACTATGTAGTGGCTTCTGGCGATAAAGAGACCTATAACGGTTATGCAACAAGTAAGGGCGGATACACCGATAATGTCTTTCTGGCACAGTTTCAGGTAGGTTTCTAAACCTGGTTTAGATGCACTTTCCCGAGAGGTACATGAAGTAGGAGCGGGTGACCGCTCCTATGAGTTTTTCTTGCAGCTTTTCAAAACTTCAAGGTATAGCGGGCATAGAGATCACGATCTGTCCGTTTTTCAGATTTGTCGGTACGCTGTTTGATGTCGGTGCGATAGCGCAACCGTACTTCAATGCGTTGTCGCTTATCCAGATTCCAGCGATAACGGGTTTCAATCAGATTTTGATTGCTTTTAAAATCAGGTGATAACAACCATCCGCCTTCTGCTCTTGCCAGTACGATGCCCAAGCTATGGTCTGGCACAATATCAATGAAATTGAACGTCAGTTGTGTTGCCGTGCCACCCGTATCACCGGAAGCGCCCAGATTCAATGTACTAGATGTCGGTGTGTTAGGTGCATAGCCCAGTTCGCCGCCAAGCAAGAATTTCATGCCATTGCTTCCCATGGGCCACTGTGCCGCCATGCGACCCACGAAGGCGAGATAGTCATCAATGGTATTTGAGGTTGCTCCATCCGTTTGAAGAGCGGAGGGAAGGTAGGTGATATCAAGCCCTTGTTGCACAATGGTGGCTTTTTTATCCAGTTTTTCATAAGCGAGAAAGTAACTTATCCGACTGCTGCTGTCCGCAAAGTTAAGCGGTAGGCGGCGTACTTCGGTGGCACCATTCGCCGGGTTGTATTGTGCAATTGCATGAGTCGTCCAACCGTTTGTGCCTTTGTGCTTGAAGTAGAGGCCATCGGTCCAGGCGATATCGGTATTGGGGCTGTTATTACGATCCAGCGATTTTTTGGCGACTCCGGTCAACTCGAATTTTGTCTGCATACGGCCAGCGCGCAGGCTCCAGCGATTCCGGTTGTAGTTGACCCAGGCTTCATCCAGTGTCGATTGTCCCATTTTCAGGCCATCTTTTCCTGGCGTAATACCGGAATAGAGTTTGGTGTGCGCATCATTTTTTCCATCCAGGCTTGTGTAACGGCCTGCAAAGCGTAATCGCGCTGTGAACGATTCATTAATGTTGGCTTGCACGCCGGGCCGCAGCCGTAGTCGCCATTCATGTTTGCTTGAGCTGCTATTGTCGCGATCATCGCGGTGGATAGCATAGTATCCTGTTCGAGCATCACCAATCATGCTGAAGGTGTCATTGATCGGGATTGCTGCTTGCGATGTTGCTTGCAACAATAGAGCGCACATTGTAAAAAAGGTTGTTGTTATCCATTTGAAAATCATGTTTTCACTTCCTTAATAGCTGGGTTTGCAGCGGTGTATTGTTCTTGAAATTAGTGTGTTGTCAAGCGTAGATTGTTGCCACATGTTTATGTTTGATCTGTTTTAGTGCATGCAGCGCTGCATTTTGTAGCATTCTCCCTGTAAAATAAGCAAGTTAAATTAAAAAAACTTTATAATCAAAGGAAAAAATATCTGGCATGATTTTTGTATAATGATCGGTTGTTGTTTAATTAACTGAAGATGGTTGTCAATCTAATGATGGAAAATAGTCGATTTAATGTTTTCGCCTTAAATAAAGCGAATATTAGAATCTTGCACTACACCTGGTTTGCTTTTTTTATGACTTTTGTTGTCTGGCTGGGGCTTGGTCCGATGATGCCTTTCATAAAAGATGCTCTGGGGTTGACTGATCAGCAAGCCAAGGTTCTGTTGATTCTTAATGTGGCGATGACCATTCCCGCTCGTATCGTGGTGGGCATGTTGGTTGATAAGTTGGGGCCACGCATTATGTACACCAGTATTTTGGTGTCAGGTGGCTTGATCAGTATTGCTTTTGCCTGGGCGAATAGCTATGAGCAATTGGCCTTGCTACGTTTTCTGTGTGGTTTTATCGGCGCTGGTTTTGTTGTCGGAATTCGCATGATCGGCGAGTGGTTTCCTGCGCGGCAGACGGGTTTGGCTCAAGGTATTTATGGTGGTTGGGGTAACTTCGGTTCTGCGGGTGCAGCCATGACACTGCCTTTTATTGCAATCAGTATGGGCGATGAAAATGGTTGGCGTTATGCGATCACCTTTGCGAGCATCGCGGCCATTATCTATGGTGTGGTGTATTACTTTATCGTCAGCAATACTCCGAAGGGTTCTACCTATTTCAAGCCCAAGAAGACGGGTGCGATGGAAGTCACCAGTCCCGGCGATCTGTTACTTTATATTTTGATGAATATACCGTTATTTCTGGCTTTAGCGATATTAACATGGAAGTTGTCCCCTGAAAATATGGGGTTGATTGATGGTACGACAACCTATGCTATTTACATCGCTTTGGTGGCTGTTTATCTGATTCAGGTATGGAAAATCTGGCATATCAATGGCCATATTCTGAAAAAACCTGTGCCTGAATTGCATCGCTATAAGTTTAAGCAGGTTGCGATTCTGGATTGGGCTTATTTGGTTACTTTTGGTACTGAGTTGGCTGTGGTTTCCATTTTGGCGATGTTTTATGTCTCCTGGTTTGAACTTCCCAAAGTGACAGCTGCTCTGCTGGCAGGTATCTATCCTTTTATTAATCTGTTCGCACGCCCAGGTGGCGGTTGGATCAGTGACAAGATTGGTCGTAAGCTGACCCTGATTATTGTTTTTGCGGGTATTACTGCAAGCTTTCTGGTTCTTGGTCTGGTAGAAAAAAGCTGGCCAGTGTGGATGGTGGTGGGTATTACCATTATCGCTGGTATTTTTTCCAAAGCAGGTTCTGGCGCTGTGTATGCGATGGTGCCGTTGATACAGCGTCGCATGACGGGGCAGATCGCGGGTATGGCGGGTGCGTTCGGTAATGTAGGAGCCGTGATGTTCCTTACTGTTAATTCATTGGTGGATTATGATCAGTTCTTCCTGTTTATTGGTATTGTTTCCGCTATTGTTTTTGCTTTAGTGCTGTTTTTTCTGGAAGAGCCGAAGGGGCAGATGGCTGAAACAATGCCTGATGGCACAGTGCAAATGATTGATGTGGATAAATAAGTCGAGTATTTGATTATGGCTTCAGAATTAAAAATAAAAATAGCCGGGTATAGTGATATTGGCCCTAAAGAAGAGAATCAGGATGACTTTAACTATTGTCATCCTGAAGGCGATATTCTGCGTTTTAAGGGCGTTGTCGGAGTGATTGCTGACGGCGTGAGCAGCAGTGATTACGGAGGCGAGGCTGCGCGCACCAGTGTTAAAAATTTCATTGAGGACTATTACAGCACACCCGATAGCTGGACTGTTAAAAAATCAGCACAAAAAATACTTGTTGCGTTAAATTCCTGGTTGTTTCGTCAAGGGCAAGATGAAAGTAGTACGATGAAAGGGTTAGTGACAACCTTTTCGTCGATTGTATTTAAGTCAACTCAGGCCTACCTGTTTCATATTGGTGACTCTCGAATTTATCGTCTGCGTGATGGTGAATTGGAACAACTAACACGTGATCATATGGCTGACATGGGAGGAGGTCGTATCTATTTGAGTCGTGCTTTGGGGGTTGATAATCATCTGGAAGTGGATTGTCGCGGGATTGATCTTCGAATTAAAGATGTGTTTCTTCTGACCACAGATGGCATTCATGATTTTGTTGATCACGATGTAATGTGTGAAATCGTGTCAGAGGCCATTCCCGTCGCGCAGAAGGCAAAAAAAATTGTAGAGAAAGCGTTGGCGAATAAAACGCCCGATAATGTGACCGCACTGATTCTTGAAGTTGAAAGTTTGCCAGAAGAGACAGAAGAAGAAGTTTTTCAAAAACTAACAAAATTACCATTTCCGCCAGATTTACAACCAGGGATGATTATTGATGGTTTTAAAATTCTAAAAGTAATTGCAGAGAGTGCTCGGGGACAGGTCTATTTAGCTGAAGATACTGCGAACCAGACAAAAATAGTTTTAAAAACACCTTCGGTTAATTATGAAGATGATCCAATTTATCTGAATGGCTTTATTCAAGAGCAGTGGGTGGGGCAGCGAGTTAATCACCCCTGCGTGATGAAACCTTATATCTCAGGACGGCATCGTACTTATCTTTACTTTAAAACGGAATATATTGAGGGCAAAAACCTTCAGGACTGGATCAAAGATAACAATCATCCATCATTGACTGATATCAGGCCGATTGTTGAGCAAATCATTCAGGCGTTACGAGCTTTTCATCGTCAGGATATGGTGCACCAGGACTTAAAGCCCGATAACATTATGATTGATACTGCAGGGCGAGTAAAAATTATTGATTTTGGCTCAACTAAAGTTGCAGGAATCACAGAGATTGCTTCGGTGATTAATCCAGACCAGCCGATGGGAACGCTTAATTATACAGCGCCTGAATATATGATGAATGAGCAGGGTACGAATCGCTCTGATATTTTTTCATTGGGTGTGATTGTTTATGAGATGTTAACGGGTCATCTTCCGTATAAAGAGAAAAATATCGATAGTTTCAAGCTGCGGCATTATGGCGATATGAAATATATTCCGGCACGCAAGTGGCGTGCTGATATTCCGGAATGGGTTGATGCTGCACTTAAAAAAGCGGTTATGCCAAACCCTGTTAAACGTTACAGTTTACTTTCAGAGTTTCTGCACGATTTTAAAACACCCAAGCGGGATATTAATAATGCTGATTTTCAGCCCTTGCTTAAACGCAATCCTGTGCTGGTATGGCAGGGAATTTCCGCAAGTTTTTTCGTACTTTGGCTGGTGACTTTGTGGTGGTTTTTGTTGATGTAATCAGTATGATTACGTATTGTTTCAGTCTGTTTTTCTGTTTATTTTTGTGGTTGATGTAAGAGTTGTAGTATAGTTTGCAAAAGATTAGTTGTGTGGTGGTTCACATGCGTCAAGTGGCTTGCCTAAAAAGAATAAAAAAATAGGAGTTAGGGGAAATGCAAGGTTTAGAAAATTCAGATGAAAAGCCCTGGGGTATTCATTTAAACGAAATTCAAAAAAAAACAGGGTTAGGAAGGCCAGCACCAATTGATAGAGAAATAAATATTGGTAAAGATAAAATCTTGCTAAGCATTACAGATGCTAGGGGTGTTATTGAATATTGTAATGAAGACTTTGTTGAAATTTCTGGATATGAAGAGTACGAATTGGCAGGGGTTGCTCATAATATAGTAAGGCATCCGGATATGCCAAAAGTTATTTTTAAATTGATGTGGAAACGCATTCAGAATAAACATAACATTATTGCGGTAGTGAAAAACTTATCCAAAACAGGTCGGTATTATTGGGTAGTTACAGATTTTGTTGTAAGAGAGGATAAAAATGGCCATATTACAGGATACAAAGCATTTAGAAAGCCAGCACCAAGAAAAGCCATTGAAGCTGTAATTCCGCTATATAAAAAATTACAAGAGTTAGAAAATATTCGAGGCGTGGAAGCTGCAGAAAAGTTTTTAAACGGTTTTTTTAATGCTGAAGATACTACTTATGATGAATTCATAGAAAAATTGATTATCGATAATATTGAGCCAGAAGTTGTTTTAGGAGATGAAATAACAAGGCCGCCAGTAACCAGAGCTGAAAGAAAGTCATTTTTTAAACGATTGTTTGGTAATTAATTTTATTAAGTATAGGCGCGTGGAATAACTACATGAAATATATTGAAGGCTAAAACCTTCAAGAGTTGATCAAAGAGAATAGTCATCCATCATTTTGCATCGTATAGGGATATGAAATACACGGGTTATAAAACACTCATGCGAAATATTAATGTGCTGACTTTCAGCCCTTGCTTAAATGCAAGAGGAAATATTTATTCAGTCATCCATAATCATGGATGCGGAACCCCTTATCTCATGAATTTACTAAAAAATCAATAGCTTGTGCAAGTTCATAAAATGTTCGGGCATAATCCTATGAGCCTGTCCGAGAATGAAAAGTCTACTGCAAAAATGTAGTGAAAAAAAGACCATGTTACTCTATGGTCCCGGATGTTTTTGGTCACGATAAAATCATAAAAATTATACTTACATAAGGTTAAAATATGTTAATACGCATTTGTCTGGTTTTGGGTCTTGTATTCCCCTTATTACCTTCTGTTTATGCAGGAGGTTCATCTCCCCACGAATTTATGCTGGATAATGGGCTTAAATTGATTGTCAAAGAAGATAGGCGCGCGCCCGTTGTTGTATCGCAGGTGTGGTACAAGGTGGGTAGCAGTTATGAATATAACGGTATTACAGGTGTATCTCATGTACTTGAACACATGATGTTTAAAGGCACGGATCAGTACGCGCCTGGTGAATTTTCACGAATTATTGCGGCAAATGGGGGGCGTGAAAATGCGTTTACAGGCCGTGATTACACTGCTTATTTTCAGCAGTTAGAGAAAAGTCGTCTAGAGATCAGTTTCAAGATGGAATCGGATCGGAT
This sequence comes from uncultured Gammaproteobacteria bacterium, assembly GCA_964468225.1. Classification (GTDB taxonomy): domain Bacteria; phylum Pseudomonadota; class Gammaproteobacteria; order JAADGQ01; family JAADGQ01; genus S141-38. The sequence continues at coordinate 16,414 of CAYXVC010000009.1, read as the reverse complement.
GCGGGGTTTGCTGCTGCCTGAGGAGGAATTTTCCAAGGAGGTTCAGGTAGTGATGGAAGAGCGCCGTATGCGCACGGAAGATAACCCTCAAGCACTGACTAGGGAGCAGTTTTATGCTACTGCTTTTGTCAGCAATCCCTATCGAAATCCAGTGATTGGCTGGATGGATGATTTGGAATCAATGACGGTGGCTGATTTGCGTACTTGGTATCAGCGTTGGTATGCGCCCAATAATGCCATAGTTGTTGTTGTTGGGGATGTTGATCCACAAGCGGTATTGGCATTGGCTAAAAAATATTTTGAACCTCTTGAATCCAGTGAAATTATTGCAACCAAACCTCGGGTTGAAGCACCTCAACTGGGTGAAAAACGCATTACAGTTAAAGCGCCTGCAAAACTGCCTTTCTTAATGATGGGCTACCACACTCCAGCATTGAAGGCAGCGGATGAGCTGTGGGAGCCGTATGCACTTGAAGTGTTGGCGGGTGTGCTGGATGGTGGCAACAGTGCGCGTTTGTCGAAAGAGTTGGTGCGTGGCAAAGAAGTGGCTGCAGGTGCGGGAGTAGGTTATAGCATCATTGGTATGCATAACGACCTTTTTGCTTTGAGCGGAACACCGACAGAGGCGCATAATATCGAAACATTGGAGGCTGAATTTTTAGCCCAAATCGAAATGTTGAAAAAAACTTTAGTGGATGAAAGTGAGCTTGCGCGAGTAAAAGCGCAGGTGGTGGCGAGTAATGTTTATGAGTTGGATTCGGTATTTTATCAGGCGATGCAGATCGGTATGCTGGAAACGATTGGGCTGGGCTGGCCGTTGCTGGATGAGTATGTTGATAAAATTCGTGCTGTCACGGCTGAACAGGTGCAAGCCGTTGCACGTAAATTTCTGATCAGGGATCAGTTAACTGTGGCTGTGCTTGAGCCCATTTCTACCGAGTCGAATATGGAACCATCTCATCGTGCCGGAGGGTTAGTGCATTGATTATTACTCACAAAAAAACAAAAATGAAGCTGATTTTTATTCCGCTATTAGTTGTGGCCACAGTTTTCACTGTCGCGGGCTGTAGCACCACAACAACCTCCGCTCCCATTGCGATGAATGCAGCGCCTGTTGTGACTCAAGAGATACAGCACTGGACAACGAGTAATGGCGCACGCGTCTATTTTGTGCCTGCACCAGAGCTTCCGATGCTGGACGTGAGTATTACATTTGATGGCGGTAGCGCTCGTGATGGGGGAAAAGCCGGACTTGCATTGCTGACTAATAGTTTGCTTGATGATGGTGCGGGGAGCTGGAATACAGATCAAATTGCCCAGCGCTTTGAAGGTGTGGGAGCACAGTTTGGTTTGGTTGCGCATCGTGATATGGCCTCTGTGACACTGCGTAGTTTGAGCGATACAGAGTTGTTGCAACCTGCGCTGGCAATGATGACGCACCTGCTTCATGCGCCCGCATTTCCACAAGAGGCATTTGAACGCGAACGCAAACAGATGATGATCGCGCTGCGTGCGGAGGAGCAATCACCCGCAGCACTCGCCCAAAAAGCATTTTACCCAGCATTGTATGGTGATCACCCCTATGCTTCGCCTTCAATGGGAACGCAAGAGAGTCTGGAAAAATTGACGCTAGATGATGTGCGTCAATTTCATGCTAAATATTACGTGGCACGTAATGCCGTAGTTGCGATGACAGGTAATGTCAATCGAAAAGAAGCTGAAAAAATAGCTGAAAATTTGATTTCTCCGCTTTCTTCAGGAAAAGTTGCAGTGCCGCTTCCGCCGGTGAAAGCATTGACTGAATCAATTGAAATCAACATTGATTATCCTTCCAGTCAAACGCATGTGTTGATGGGGCAGCCAGGTATGCATCGTGGTGACCCTGATTATTTTACACTGTATGTGGGCAATCATATTTTGGGTGGTGGTGGATTGGTTTCCCGTATGAGTGAAGAGGTTCGGGAAAAGCGGGGGCTTTCTTATAGTGCCTATAGTTATTTTAGCCCGATGCGTCAAAATGGCCCTTTTATTGTCGGGTTGCAAACACAAAACAATCAAGCAGCAGAAGCGTTGCAAGTGGCGGGCGATACGCTACGTGAATTTGTGGCGAATGGGCCAACTTCTGATGAACTTGTTGCTTCAAAACAGAATATTATGGGCGGTTTTCCGTTACGCATTGCCAGTAACAGTAAGATTGTAGGGTACTTGGCAATGATCGGTTTTTACAATTTACCACTGGATTACCTGGATCAATTTAATCCCACGGTGGACAGCATCACACTCAATGATATCAATAAGGCGTTTAAAGCACGTATAAATCCCGATAAAATGGTCATTGTGACTGTGGGTGGAAACGCTTCTGAAAGCGAATAAGGGCAAAGGCGGTCATCAAAATCAACTTCGTATTATTGGTGGCAAATGGCGAGGTCGAAAATTAGCCTTTTCTGATATCGATGGTTTACGTCCAACGACGGATCGTGTTCGGGAAACACTGTTTAACTGGTTGCAACCAGTGATTGCAGGAGCTCGCTGCCTGGATCTTTTTTCGGGCAGCGGTGCTTTGGGGTTTGAGGCGCTATCACGAGGCGCAGCGCATGTAACCATGGTGGATCGACAGCCTTGTGTGATTGAAAATCTTAAAGACCATGCGGCTATATTAGAGGCTCAAAATGCTCGTTGTATTCAGTTGGATGGTTTGAAGTTTTTAAAGGATTCTGATGAATCGTATGATATTGTTTTTTTAGATCCGCCTTTCCAGGCGGGTTTGTTGAAGGATTGTATCGATATGCTGCACCGAAAAAATTGTTTGCTGACGGGCGCGCGAGTTTATATTGAGCACGATAAAAATGAGGCCCTGCCTGAAATTTTACCGAATTGGCAAGTGAGCCGAAGCAAGCAAGCAGGCCAGGTGAGTTACCATCTTTTTACAGTTTTGTGATAAATTCCCGATCCTATGAAAGTTACAGCAGTTTACCCCGGTACATTTGACCCCATCACGAATGGTCATAGCGATTTGATTGAACGCGCTTCGCGCTTGTTTGATCATATTATTGTGGCGGTTGCGGCAAATCCAGGAAAAGCACCGACATTCACAGTGAATGAACGTGTGAACATGGCACGCACTGTGTTGTCACATTTAGATAATGTGGCCGTATGCAGCTTTGATACTTTGTTGGTTGATTTTGTGAAAAAAAGCGGTGCACAGGTTATTTTGCGAGGGCTGCGAGCCGTATCTGATTTTGAATTTGAGTTTCAATTAGCGGGGATGAATCGTAAATTATCACCGGAGATTGAAACCATGTTTTTAATGCCAGCGGAGCAATATGCATACGTTTCTTCAAGTATTGTCAGGGAAGTTGCCGTACTGGGTGGCGATGTTTCAGAATTTGTGCATAAAGACGTTTGCAATGCTTTGCTGCGTAAAAAAAATGGTTAACGTATTAATAGATGACTGGAGAATTTAATTAATGGCATTGTTGATTACTGATGAATGCATAAATTGTGATGTATGTGAGCCAGAGTGCCCTAATGAAGCGATTACACAAGGGGATGAAATTTATGTAATTGACCCTGCTTTATGTACGGAGTGTGTGGGGCATTACGATGTTCCTCAGTGTGTTGAGGTTTGCCCTGTCGATTGTATTCCAAAAGATCCTGATCATGTAGAAGATAAAGATACATTGATGGAGAAATATAAAATTCTTACGGGTACAGATTAAAAGGTCATGAGAACAGGGCTATTTTTTCTGCTGCTGTTGGTTTTTTTGCCACTGTCAGCTTCAGAAAAACCGCCTTCTGCAGCTATTGCGTCGGCACATCCGTTGGCGACGCAGGCGGGTCTTGATATTTTAGAGGCTGGCGGCAATGCGTTTGATGCTGCCGTGGCTGTGACCGCTGCACTTGCCGTTGTCGAACCTTATGGCTCTGGATTGGGGGGCGGTGGTTTTTGGTTACTGCACCGTAGTAGTGACGGTTTTGAAACCATGCTTGATGGTCGTGAGCGTGCGCCATTGGCGGCTCATCGAAATATGTATCTGGATGAAAAAGGCCAGATGATTAAAAACCTCTCTCTGAATGGCCCTCTGGCCGCAGGAATTCCTGGTGTGCCTGCTGCAATGGCGCATTTGGCGGATCATTATGGCAAACTTCCTCTAAAGCAAAGTTTATCTTCTGCCATTCGCTATGCTGAGCAAGGCGTCACTGTGGGCAAATCATATCGTCGTATGGCGGGTTTTCGACTGAGTGCGTTACGAGATTCGGCAGATGCGAGTGCGATATTTTTGCAAAATGGTCAAGTGCCTGATGGAAGTTTGACTGCCAAGTCGTCAGGGCTTGAAAGAATATTACAGGCTATCACATCATTTTTTAAAGATGATGAAGTGTCCGGTGAGAAATTTGTACTTAAGCAGCCTGAGCTTGCAAAAACATTGCAAGCGATTGCTGACCAGGGGAGCGAAGGTTTCTATCAAGGCGCTGTTGGTAAAAAGCTAGTGGAGGGTGTGCGCCGTGCGGGTGGTATCTGGACGCTGGAAGACTTAAAAAAATATCAGGTGGTCGAGCGTAAACCTGTGTACGGTTATTATGGCGATACAAAAATAACTTCGGCAGCTCCACCTTCTTCGGGAGGCGTTGCCTTGGTTGAGATACTGAATATTTTGTCGGGCTATGATATGAGTTCATTGGAGCCCGAACAAAAAGCGCACTTTATCATCGAAGCCATGCGCCGCGCCTATCGTGATCGGGCGCTTTATCTGGGTGATCCTGACTTTGTAGATGTACCACTGGAACAGCTCATCAGTCGGCCATATGCCGAAGGTTTACGTGCTTCGATTCACCCGGAAAAAGCCACTATGAGCTCCATGCTGTCAGGTGGTTTAAATGAAAAATCAGGCTTTCATACCACACATTTTTCTGTGTTGGATAAAGAAGGCAATCGCGTGTCTGCAACGCTGAGTATCAATTACCCTTTTGGTTCGGGCTTTGTGGCTCCTGGTACGGGGGTGTTGTTGAATGATGAAATGGATGATTTTTCTGCTAAAGCGGGTGAACCGAATGCTTATGGTTTGGTCGGTGATGAAGCCAATGCTATTGCACCCGGTAAACGTCCATTATCAAGCATGACACCAACATTTTTGGAAAATAGTGAAGGTGTTGCAATTTTAGGTACACCGGGTGGCAGTCGGATTATCACCATGGTGCTGTTGGCGGCGCTTGACTTTATAGAAGGAAATCGCCCTGAATCATGGGTAGGACTTAAACGCTATCACCATCAATACCTTCCCGATGAAGTGCAGCACGAAGACGGTGCATTGAGCCAAAGTTCACTCGAATATTTAAAAGCAGCAGGGCATCACTTTAAACCGTTAGGCCGCAGGTATGGCAATATGCAGGCCATATTGTGGGATATAAAAAACAATCAAGTCGAAGCCGCCAGTGATCCGCGCGGTGAAGGGTTGGCGGAAGTGCGCTGATTATTCCGCGTACATTTGTTTAACTGTCTGTCGCTTCTTTTTCAACAAGCACATATTCATTACCGCAATAAGGGCATTTCCCCGGTTTATCTGCCGTCACGTTGATCACAACACGAGGGTGTGAGTTCCAACGTGTCATTGCATCGGTTGGGCATTGTAGCGGTAAATCTTTTGAAGTGACTTCGTAACGGTTATTTTTGCTTGGCATATTGCATTTTCCTTATGTTGTGAGTTTTTTTGAGTATATTACCACTTTGATGATGCCGGTTCTTATAGAAATTACATGGTTTCTTGCATCTCTCAATAAGAATGATTATCATTATCGTCAATATTTATTATTTTAAAGGCGAATGAGTATGCGCAAAGTATTTTTAGCGATGGCGGCAATCTGTTCACTGTTTTCGAGTGGTTATGTTTACAGTGAAGAGTTGGTCGTTTATTCGGGTCGCAGTGATAAATTTGTAAAGCCGGTGGTGAAGGCTTTCACTGAAAAAACAGGCATTAAAGTGGTTCTGCACAGTGCAAAATCAACCGCATTGGTCAACAAGTTGCGAGTGGAGAAGGAGCGTACTTTGGCGGATCTGTTTTTAAGCAATGATGCAGGTAATTTGCAGGTAGGCAGTGATTTAGGGCTGTTTCAGCCCGTTCCAAAGCCGGTGGCTGAAGTGATTCCGAAAAATTTACGTGCCGTCGATAATAGCTGGGTTGGATTGTCAGCGCGTGCGCGGGTGCTTGTGGTAAATACAAATGCTAAGGGTCTGGAGTTTGTTGATTCAGTATTTGATCTTGCCGATCCACGTCTCAAAAACCGTTTGGCAATTACGAACAGTACGAATGGTAGCTTTATTGCTGGTACAACAGTTTATATGATTAAGCTGGGAAAAAATAAAGCAGCGAATTGGTTGAAAGGAATCAAGGCGAATGCGGGTAATAGTGTCTTTAACAAGCACAGAAAGGTGGTTAAAGCGGTCGCTTCCGGTCAGCGGGACGTGGGATTGGTGAACCACTATTATATTTATCGCCATTTAGCGAAACACCCTGATGCTCCAATTCGTATCGTAATTCCTGATCAAGGAAAAGATGATATCGGGGTGGCCTGGAATGTCGCAGGTGTTGCTATCAGCAAATACACAGATCAAGCGGCATTGGCGGAAAAGTTTGTTGAATTTTTGGTTTCTGAAGAAGGTCAAAAATTATTTGCTGAGGTGAATCAGGAATATCCTGCACGTATCGGTATACCGACAGCGGCTGCTATACCTGTTTTAAGTCAACAAAAAATAGCGGATGTACCTATGTCAGAACTAGGTAAACAGCGTAATGCAACGATTGATTTGCTGGAAGAGGTCGGCATGTACTGATCAATCCGATGCTGAGTATGTGGAGGAAAATTGGAGGTCAAGGGGTCTCTGTCGGGGTGATCGTTTTTATTGCGATCATCCCTTTGTTATTTGTGCTCTATAACAGTGCTCTGTTATCAATGGAGCAGTGGCGCGGGCTTTGGAGTCAGCGTCTTCCCCAGTTGTTGTGGAATACGTTCAGCCTTGCTGTGCTGGTCGCAGGGGGCTGTTTTTTGTTGGGCGTATCGTCAGCATGGCTGATTGCTCGTCGTCAATTTGCGGGGCGTACGTTAGCGATTTGGCTGATGGTATTGCCATTGGCGATTCCGACCTATGTGTTTGCTCATATCTATATGTCATTGCTGGAGAGTGATGGCTGGTTGGGGCGTTTGTGGTTGTATCTATCAAATGGCCAGACGGTTCCCGAGCTTTCTAGCGTTTGGGGTGTGGCTCTGATTTTATCGTTGGCTGGATTCTCTTATGTGTTTTTGTTGGTTCGTAGCGCATTAATGCGTTCGAGTCAGAGTCTGGAGGAGGTGGCACGCCTTCAGGGGGAAAGTTCAAAAGGGGTATTTTTTCGGGTGACACTGCCCTTGTTAAGGCCTGCCATTGCTGCCAGTTTGGCGCTGGTTGTATTGCATGTGTTGTCTGATTTTGGTGCGGTGAGTATGTTGCGCTATCAGACGTTCACCTTGAGTATCTATTTGCAAATGAGCGGTCGTTTTGATTATCAGGCAGCAGCAGGACTCAGTTTGATTCTGGTGTTGATGAGCGTTAGCTTTTTAGTGTTGGAGCGTTTTTTTCGTCATCGTCAGCGTTTTTATTCGAACAGTCAAAGTCGCTTGGTTCAGGCGAAGCAGGCAAGCGGTGGTGAGCTTTTGATGATCTGGCTTTGGCTTGGTTTGATTTCGTTGTTTTCGTTTGTCCTGCCTCTGCTATGGATGTTGGTCTGGAGTTGGGATGCCTGGTTTCAGGGCGTGGTGGATGCAGTATTCTGGGGTTACGTATGGAACTCGATGATGATTGCTTTCATTGCTGCAACCGTTGCAGTGATAATGAGTTTGCCCGTTGGGCTCTATCATGCACGTCAGCATACGCTTTTAAGTCATATCTTTTTGCAGCTCTCCAGTGTGGGTTTTGTTTTGCCAGGGCCTGTGATTGCTCTGGGCGTTATGGTTTTTGCGCTCGCTCAGTTGCCTTTTCTATATGGCAGTCTGGCCCTTTTGATTTTGGCGATTGTGATCCGTTTTTTGCCTTTAGCGGTACAAGCTCAGGAGTCTGCGATGCAACAGATTACGCCGTCTGTGGAACAGGCGGGGCGTATTTTGGGAGCGGGTTATTGGGCGAGTTTATGGCGGGTGACACTGCCGATGATTCGTGGCGGAATGATGACTGCATGGGTGTTGGTTTTTATTGATACGCTAAAAGAGCTTCCGGCCACTTTGTTATTACGCCCTGTGGGTTTTGATACGTTACCAGTACGGATCTGGATTGAATCAAGTGAAGAAATGTTGGAATTGGCTGCCCCTGCGGCATTGATGTTGGTGGTGGCTACATTTCCGGCATTATGGGTTTTGATGCGCAGTGAAATGAGAAAAACCAAAGTAAATTAAACTTTTTCTTGTCTTTTGTGTGTGGACTTTGTATCTTGCGCCTCGGAAGTTGGCTGGATAGTCGCTGTTTTATCACTGTTTCGATAGTGATGAGGTGGAGGAAAGTCCGGGCTCCATAGGGCAGAGTGCCAGGTAACGCCTGGGCGGTGTGAACCGACGGAAAGTGCAGCAGAAAAAATACCGCCGATGATCCAGCGATGGAAACAGGTAAGGTTGAAATGGTGTGGTAAGAGCGCACCGCGCCGGTGGTAACATTCGGTGGCAAGGTAAACCCCACTCGGAGCAAGACCAAATAGGGAAACGATGGTGTGGCCCGCACTGTTTCCGGGTAGGTTGCTTGAGGAACGTGGTGACACGTATCCCAGATGAATGACTGTTCTCGACAGAACCCGGCTTACAGGCTAACTTCCACTTTTAATTGCCTGAAACGTTGCTTGATCAACGCTTTCTATTTCAAAATATCCACCTCTAAACTCTTCGTCAATCGCTTTGAGCACAAGATAATAATCTTCACCTTCTTTAAAAGTGAACCAGCGTTCATTAGATGCTTTTTTGATTTCGTTTTTTGCGCCGGATACGTGTTTGTAACGCAGTGTGATTAAATATTCTGCAGGTTTAAGTTTGATGGATGTGCTCTTTCGTTTTTTGAGTTTAAGGCGAGGTTGCTTGTCGATTTCAATTGAAAGTGTATTATCAAGAAAACCCATGGGCCTTAGTGTATTGGGACGCAGGAAGTGAATGGTCGCAGTGGCAGCATCACTGGAGGGCACTTTTTTTGATGTGTTCGAACATCCATTTAAAAGCAGTAAGCTGATGGCGACCATCAGTAAGGTAGAAACAATGGGAAGTCTGTTTTTTTTCATTCGAACCTCTGGGTAATCAAAACGGTTGTTTCTTAAAGAGTATCGTCAATAATCGTACTGAAATTGAGATGACATAAGCGTCAAAATTTGGGTAAATATACCCGAATGTTGAATTCAGTGATAGAATTCCATTCTTTGTAAAGCCACAGGCTACAGGTCACACGTTGCTATTGTTAAAGGCATTCGGGGCTAACAAAACAGAATTTTATTATTTTAATTATATTAACCAAGGAGTTACCATTTATGTCCATTAAACATCCGGTGATTGCAGTGACAGGTTCTTCAGGTGCAGGTACTTCAACAGTAAAGCATGCATTTGATGATATTTTTCGTCGTGAAAAAGTGGCCGCTGCCGTTATCGAAGGTGATAGCTTTCATCGTTACGACCGTAATGAAATGAAAGTTGCAATTGCGGAAGCTGCAAAAACAGGCAAAACAATCAGTCACTTTGGGCCAGAAGGCAACCACTTTGACAAACTTGAAGAGCTGTTTCGAACCTATGGCGAAACCGGAACGGGCAAAAAACGTTACTATCTGCATAACGAAGAAGAAGCTGCACCTTATAAGCAAGAGCCTGGCACCTTTACTCCCTGGGAAGATATTGATACAGAGAAAGATGTGCTTTTTTACGAAGGTTTACACGGTGGAGCAGTGGATGGTGATGTCGATGTTGCGCAATGGGTTGATCTGCTGATAGGGGTTGTGCCCAGTGTTAATCTGGAGTGGATTCAAAAAATTCACCGTGATACGGCAACGCGTGGTTACTCGGCTGAAGCGGTGACCGACACGATTCTTCGTCGTATGCCGGACTATGTTAAATTTATCGCACCACAATTTTCACGCACTGATATTAACTTTCAACGTGTGCCGATGGTGGATACTTCAAACCCTTTTATTGCTCGTGATATTCCAACTCCCGACGAAAGTTTTGTCGTGATTCGTTTTCGCAAACCTGAAGAGCATGATCTTCTTGGTTACCAGCAGATGATTCAGGCATCATGGATGTCACGCCCAAATACTTTGGTGGTACCTGGAGTAAAAATGGGTTTTGCGATGGAAATTATTTTGAAGCCAATGATTCAAGAGCTGATTGCGAATAAGAGCACAGCAAAGTAAGTTGATTTTTAGCCTTGGTTTATTGTTAATACTTTTAGCCAAGGCTGTTTTTGATTTTTATTTAAGCTTTATACCTGTTTTAGCTAAAGAAATTGCATCAATGAGCAGACAACTATAGTGGGCCTCTCTTGAAAAGCATATTTTTAAGGTGGGTAAACATAATTTTCGCAGCCTTATGCTGTCACACATTCAGAGATGTGTTGTTGAAGGTAATCTAGCATGCATGATAGACGTTTTGTCTTAACTAAAGCATTAAAACTGTGGCTGATGAGTGCCATTTTACTATCAATGCCTACAGTATGGGCAGCGAGCTTTCAAGTAGACCCGGATGTTGGTGATTCTATCGATTCACAGCTGGGTGATGGTATATGCGCCAATGCGAGTGGTGCATGTTCATTGCGCGCTGCGATTATGGAATCGAATAGTTTGAATGGTGCGGATTTAATTATTGTACCGTCTGGTACTTATCAAATAACACTTGCAACTACGAATGAAAACCAGTCAGTTGATGGTGATCTGGATATTCTGGATAGTGTGACAATCGTCGGTCAAGATAGGGAATCAACTATTATTGATGGCAATGGCATTGACCGTGTATTTCATATTAAAGACCCCGATAAAAAAGGCACGATTGATGTAACAATCAGAGGTTTGACTATTACAGGTGGTCAGCCGCAAGCCTTTGTCAGTAATGGCGGCGGCATTAATAATGAAGGCGGTTACCTTATTGTCTCTGATGTTATTATTGAAGGAAACTCTGCCAGTTCTGGCGGTGGCATTAATAATAATAATACTGCTTCCAATACTATTTTTGGTACCTTTATTCTCTCCAACAGTATTGTACGTAATAATGAAGCGACGCGATTTAATGGCGGTGGTATTCAAAATCTTAATGGTGAAATGAGCCTTGTCAATTCTGTTGTTAGCGGCAATCGAGCGCCAACAGAGGAGTTCAGTGAAGGGGGGCAATTTATCTTGAGTATGGGAGGGCGTGGTGGCGGTATCTATAATGCAGCTAACCTGAGTCTGACCTACGTTACCGTCAGTGATAATGTTGGCTCAGGCGGCGGCGGTATTGCTAATTTCCCGGGCGCAGGCTTTTCGGGTGAAAAAACCCTTCTGGAAATCTCAGGCAGCGCGATTATAAATAATAGAGCGACTCATACTAAAACATGGTCGGTGGGTGGCGGCATCTATAACGTAGGTGCAAAAGCAGAAGTCATGATGACCAATTCAACAGTGAGTGGTAACGAGGCGTTAAGTAAAGATGAAAATGGTCAGGTTTTTGGTCAGGATAGCAACGGTAATGTAATCATCAGTCAAGGCGGTGGAGTTTACAATAGTGGTGGTCAGTCCTCAGTGGTGACATTACGTAATGTCACTATTTCAGACAATATTGCAGGTGAGGGGGCAGGGCTTTATCAAAGAATAGAGGGTGCGGGCAGCACTTCAATCAAGAATAGTATTGTTGCAAAAAATTGGTTGCAGACGGCAAATTCAGGCCCTACTCCAGGTGGGGATTGCAGCGGCCCCATCAGTTCTGATGGTTATAATCTGGAGAGTGCTGAGTTATGTGGTTTTGATAGCATCACAAAAGGAGAACTGAATAATACGGATCCTTTTTTGGCTGCATTGGAGGTTGAAGCGGGTAGCTTTACAGCGACACATAGACTGGGTATTGGTAGTCTTGCAATTGATGCGGGTAATCCTGAAGTTCTCTCGGCAGATAATAAGCCCGTGGGTGGATGCCGGTCATTCGATGACAAAAAGCTCCAGATTGATCAACGTGGCTTTTTGCGTCATACCGACGGTAATGACGACGGTGAAGCAAGGTGTGATATAGGAGCTTATGAAGCACGCTCTTTAGGGCCTGCCGTATTGCAATTCAAGCAACCCAGTTATTCTGTTAATGAAAATGATGCGAGTGGATTTGCAACATTGATCGTGCAACGTACGGGTAATAGTGTGGGGGAAGTCAGCGTACGTTATAAATTATCTGCAAGTGACCCAGGAACCGCTTATAGAGGAACGCATTATAACTTCACCGAGAGCCAGCTCACATGGGGAGACGGTGATATGAGTGATAAAAGTATCACAGTGAATATTGTTGATGACACAGATTTTACTTTGGATAAAGTCGTGGTTTTGGAGCTTTATTCTGAATCCGGAGAAGCTATTATCGGTGGAAATGTTAACGCGATTTTGCAAATTATTGAAGATGAAAATGGTGTAACACCCGATAACCCCGGCAACAATGGTGGTGAAAATGTCGAACGTTTTGGCGGTGGTGGTGGTTTTATTAGCCTGTTAACACTGTTTATTTTTTCATTGCCACTACTCAGGCTGCGCGTTTATAATGGGTAATGCCTTTAGTATCAATTAACCCCGTTACTGGTCAAGTTGTAAAAAAATTTAAGGCTTGGGAACCAGTACAAACTCAAAGTGTGTTGCACGAAGTGGCGACAGCAACGCCGTATTGGGCAGCTCATTCAATTGGCCAGCGTGCTCACTATTTAATCAATGTTGCCATAGCGTTGCGAGATCAGCGTGAGAGTTTGGCGCAACTGGCCTCTCTGGAGATGGGGAAGCTGATTGGTGAAGCGCGTGGCGAAATTGACAAGTGTGCTGCGGTTTGCGAGTATTATGCAGAGCATGGTGCGCAGTTTTTAGAGCCCGAAGTGATTACCTCTGATGCGAGCAGGAGTTACGTTGCGTATCAGCCACTCGGAACTGTGTTGGCCATCATGCCATGGAATTTTCCCTTCTGGCAACTCTTTCGCTGTGCAGTACCGGCATTGATTTCAGGTAATACTGTTTTGCTCAAGCACGCCTCTAACGTGCCGCAGTGTGCTCATGCAATTGAGGAAATATTCAAAGCGGCTCACCTTCCTGAAAATGTTTTTCGGACATTGGACATTGAAGCAAAGCAGGTTGCTGATGTGATCAGTCACGACTGCGTGCAGATGGTGGCTCTCACAGGCAGTGAAAATGCAGGGCGAAAAGTGGCAGCAATCGCGGGTTCACACCTGAAAAAAACAGTGTTGGAACTGGGTGGTGCTGATGCTTTTATCGTGCTTGAAGATGCTGATATTGATTTGGCGGTCAAGACAGCTTTGGTTTCACGATTTTTAAATGCGGGACAAAGTTGTATTGCTGCAAAGCGTTTTATTGTTGTTGATGCGGTGGCTGATCTTTTTGTTGATCGTTTTAAATGCGCTATTGAAACACTGAAGATGGGGCTGCCATTGGACGAATCAGTTACATTGGCACCGATGGCAAGGCTTGATCTGCGTGATGAGCTGCATCATCAGGTGGCAGCAAGTGTTGCTCAAGGGGCTACTCCTGTCACAGGTTGTTTTGTACCGGAACTGGAAGGTGCTTTTTATCCAGCATCACTATTAGACCATGTACAGCCCGGTATGTCTGCTTATGAAGATGAACTTTTTGGCCCCGTTGCTGCTGTGATACGTGTAGCAGATGAGGGTGAGGCGTTAACTGTTGCGAATAGTTCACGTTATGGGTTGGGTGGCAGTGTCTGGACTGCGGATCAAGAGCGTGGCGAAGCATTGGCTTTACAAATACAATCCGGTGCCTGTTTTGTGAATGGCTTGGTGAAAAGTGATCCACGTTTGCCGTTTGGTGGCGTGAAAGCATCAGGTTATGGACGAGAGTTATTCCGCCATGGTATTCGTGAGTTTGTCAGTGCAAAAACTGTCTGGCTACGGTAAGTAGCCCTATTCCCATATGATTTTGTAGGGGCGAACCTATGTGTTCGCCCTGTTTAATTTAGTTAATTTTAAGGAGTAAAAATATGTCAAAGTTGGTCAAGCCTCACGGCAGTGATGAACTCAAACCGTTGTTGCTGGAGGGTGACGAACGAGCATCCGAGCTGGCGCGTGCTAAAAAAATGCCACAAGTAAAAGTGAGTTCACGTGAAGTGGGTGACCTCATCATGATGGGGATTGGTGGTTTCACTCCGTTAGAAGGTTTTATGACACATGCGGATTGGGCGGGTGTTTGTGATGGCATGAAACTGTCTAATGGTTTGTTTTGGCCGATTCCTATTACTTTATCCACCGATGAAAGCACTGCCAATAGTATTGATCTGGGAGCTGAAATTGCATTAGTGAATCGTGAAAATGACGAAATCATGGCGACAATGCAAGTCACAGAAAAATACAGCATTGATAAAGCGCATGAGTGCATGATGGTTTTCAAAACGACGGATAAAGAGCACCCAGGTGTTGCTATGGTGATGGCGCAGGGTGAAGTGAATCTGGCCGGGCCTGTTAAAGTATTGTCTGAAGGTGATTTTCCAATTCAGTTTGCAGATACCTACATGACCCCTGCGCAGACTCGTAAAATCTTTGAAGAAAAAGGCTGGTACACCATCGCAGCTTTTCAAACACGCAACCCAATGCATCGCTCGCATGAATATCTGGTGAAAATTGCAGTGGAGATTTGTGATGGTGTAATGATTCATTCGTTATTGGGTAAATTAAAACCCGGCGATATTCCTGCTGATGTGCGTAGTGATGCGATCAGTGAATTGATAGATAAACACTTTGTAAAAGACACTGTATTACAAGCAGGTTACCCCTTGGATATGCGTTATGCAGGGCCGCGTGAAGCACTGTTACATGCGCTGTTTCGCCAAAACTATGGCTGTTCACACTTGATTGTCGGGCGTGATCATGCCGGTGTCGGTGATTATTATGGGCCATTTGATGCGCATCATATTTTTGATGAAATTTCTGCGGATGCACTGGAAACCAAACCACTAAAAATTGATTGGACTTTCTGGTGCTACGAGTGCGGTGGTATGGCTTCCATGAAGACCTGTCCGCATGAAGCCAAAGATCGTTTGTTGCTATCGGGTTCCAAACTGCGTAAAGCGCTGTCTGAAGGAAGCGATGTGCCAGCAGAGTTTAGTCGCCCTGAAGTGTTGAAGATTTTGCGTGCGTATTACGCAGGTTTAAAAGATGATGAAAAAGTTGAAGTGAAGCTGAGTGGTCATTCCGCTAAATAGTTTTACCCTGCTTTTAACCCAAAAAAACCGTATTAATTACGGTTTTTTTGTGGTTAAAGGTTGTTACCACTCTAAAATTTCTGGAAAAGCAGCATTGTAATGCTATAGTGCGTTTCTATTTTAATTTAGAATCAGGAGCGCGCATGGAAAGGCGTTTTACAGTAAAAGACTTTCTATTATTCCTTTCTATGGCTGTGTTGGCCGGTTTGATTGTATTGGCGATGTATATGGTTGATCGTCAATGGTTAAAGCTGGAGCAGATGCAGCGTGTGATGGAAGAGCAGGCAGATGATCTGCGAAGCATGCGCGGCATCGTTCGGTCGTTAGATAAAAATTTAGAGCAAGTCCAATTCGTTAGCTCGGGTTCTGATGCGCCTTCAAACCGTAGTCACACAGCGACAGCTTTTCAACGTGCGAAACAGGCTTTGAGCCAACCTGATTATCAAAGCGGTGATTGGCGGATTTTGGCCTTTGGTACGGGTCTGAAAACCATTACGCCGCTGGTCTCATCGGATGCTTACGCTTCTGAAGTTCAGGGTTATGTTCAAGAATCATTGCTACTGCGTGACCCCGAAACACTGGAGTGGAAAGGGTTGATTGCGCAAAGCTGGCAAGTGAGTGAGGATGGTCTGACTTTTACTTTTCAACTGCGTGATGATGTGCGGTTTTCTGATGGCAAACCTCTAACTGCGGAAGATGTTGCCTTCTCTTTTGACTTCATTATGACGGATGCAATTGCAGCACCGCGTTCCCGTGCCTACTTTGAAAAAATTGGCAGTGTAACTGCCACCAGTCAATATGAAGTGGTATTTCAATTCAAAGAGCCCTATTTCAACAGTTTGTCCTTGGCGGGTGGGATGTCGATCATGCCCAAGCACTTTTATGAATCCTATCTGAAAGAGCCTCATATTTTTAATGAATCTAAAGGAATATTGATGGGGTCAGGGCCATACCGTCTGTCTGATGCAAAAGGCTGGACACCTGA
>CAYXVC010000008.1:32940-35445 GCA_964468225.1 uncultured Gammaproteobacteria bacterium | reverse complement strand
TCAAAATCATTGCGCTGTGCTTTTGCGTTATACATTGCTCTGTCTGATTTTTTTAATAAATCGTTGATGGTTTCGCCATCGTCCGGGTATTGGGTAATACCAATACTGGCCGATATCTGAAGATTTTGATTGTCAACAATATAAGGTTCTGACAGGGATCGAAGTATTTTTTTTGCAATGATTTTTATATCATGTGGGTGCATGATATTAGTCAGGATCACTGAAAATTCGTCGCCGCCCATACGAGCGACCGTATCATTTTCACGTGTACAGCTCATGAGTCGTTGAGCCACCTGGATTAAAATATGGTCTCCCGCAGCATGTCCATGAGTGTCATTGATTGCTTTGAAATAATCAAGGTCAATAAACATTAAGTAAAATTTTTGCTGGTTACGCCGTGCATTGGCGATGGCATGCTGCATGCGGTCTTTGAATAGGTTTCGGTTAGGCAGGTTTGTTAATGAATCATTGTGTGCCAGTTGTTTCAGGCTTTTTTCTGCTTGCTTACGTTCAGTAATATCACGGATATTAGCAATGTATTTTATGCCACTATTCAGATGTGTTTTGCCGATGGAGAGTTCGATAGGAAAAATTTTTCCATTTTTTTGTTGGCCATAAATTTCCGCATCATTTCCTGATATGACGGCAAGATGCCAATTGTTGACGTGTTGTTTGATAGTCTCTGTACTTTCAAAAGGTAAAATAGCATCAGAAGGAAGTGTTTCTGGAAATAACAGGCTTAAATGGCGACTCAGTATCTCTTCGTGTGAATAACCAAATAGTTTTTGCGCTGCTGGGTTAAAATGCTCTATGGCCCCTTGTTCATTGAATGTAATCAGGCCATCCTTCATGAGCGTCATGATCGTGTTGGCTGATAACTCTTCCGAACAGGGTGGATTATGCGATGTTATTTCATCGACATTGTGTTTTTTATTCAGATTAGCAAAAAACATACTTCTTCGGTCGCCTTTTAGCGTGTGATCCGGGTTGATATAGTTTTATTCCCGACCCTTATTATTTTTGTTGTTGTAAAAAAACATGACACCATTTTGTTTTGGGAGAACATAATGTGTGAGCTATTTTTTTACTCCTTAATTATATCGGTCGTTATTAGAGAAACTTTACTTTTAATTGAACTTGTTATCCATATGTTGGATTATGTTTGGATTTCTATAGTTTGATATGGATTGTAAAGAGAAGGTGATATCAGTGGAAATAACAATTAATGGCGAGTCACGAAAAATATCTAAGGGCATTAATATAGTGCAGTTGCTTGAGCTGATGAATCAGGTGGGTAAGCGTCTGGCGGTTGAGGTCAATCTGGAAATTGTGCCACGGAGCCAGCATGAGAAGTATTTACTTAAGGAAAATGATCGGGTTGAAATAGTTCACGCCATTGGTGGAGGCTAAGCCTGATATTACTTATAAATTTATAGTTGGGAAATTACATGGTTCAAATGAAAAAAGAGCACAGCTCTAAAAAAGATATTTTAACAATTGCCG
This sequence comes from uncultured Gammaproteobacteria bacterium, assembly GCA_964468225.1. Taxonomy (GTDB): domain Bacteria; phylum Pseudomonadota; class Gammaproteobacteria; order JAADGQ01; family JAADGQ01; genus S141-38. The sequence goes on along the minus strand of CAYXVC010000008.1, from coordinate 33,942 downwards.
GCGTGGATTATAGCTCGCGCTTATTGGTTGGAACGGGTAAATATCGTGATCTGGAAGAGACGCGCGCAGCGGTTGAAATGAGTGGCGCAGAAATTATTACAGTCGCCATTCGGCGTACCAATATTGGGCAAAATAGCAATGAACCCAATCTATTGGATGTGATCCCGTTAGATAAATATACTTTACTGCCTAATACTGCCGGTTGTTTTACGGAAGAAGATGCTGTGCGTACTTGTCTGCTTGCTCGTGAGCTGCTGGACGGACATGAATTGGTCAAGCTGGAAGTGCTCGGCGACCAAAAAACACTGTTTCCAGATATTCCTGCGACCTTAAAAGCAGCCGAACGCTTGATCAAGGAAGGCTTTAAAATCATGGTTTATACCAATGATGATCCGATCATTGCCAAGCGTTTTGAAGAGATGGGTTGCGTTGCTGTAATGCCGCTTGCTGCACCGATTGGCTCAGGTATGGGAATTCAAAATCCCTATAATATTTTAACGATTGTCGAAAATGCCAATGTTCCTATCATTGTTGATGCGGGCGTGGGCACGGCTTCAGATGCAGCGGTTGCCATGGAGCTAGGGTGTGATGGTGTGCTGATGAATACTGCCATTGCAGGCGCAAAAAATCCTGTATTGATGGCATCAGCAATGAAGAAAGGCATAGAAGCCGGGCGCGAAGCCTATCGTGCGGGGCGTATTCCACGTAAACGTTTTGCAAGCGCATCTTCTCCTCTTGACGGTACCATTTTTTAACTGTGACTTTAAAAGAGACGGACGATGTAAGTTATCCACGTCGTATAAAAAGCTATGTGCTGCGCGAAGGTCGTATGACGGATGGGCAGCGCCGAGCGATGGCAGCGCGTTTGGAAAAATACGGAATATCTGACGGTCCGGATAAAATTGATCTGAACTTGTTATTTGGCCGTGAAGCACCGCGTATTCTTGAGGTCGGGTTTGGCATGGGTGCTTCATTAATCGAGATGGCGAAGGTGTCCCCTGA
>CAYXVC010000008.1:30596-32840 GCA_964468225.1 uncultured Gammaproteobacteria bacterium | reverse complement strand
TTCATATGGCGACTGATTGGGAGGACTACGCAAACCAAATGATGAATGTGATGAGCGCGGCTCCCGATTATATAAACTGTGCGGGCGAACGACAATTTTCAGAACGTCCCGATTATCGTCCACTGACCAAGTTTGAGCTCAGAGGCCAACGTTTGGGGCATGGTGTTTGGGATTTGATTTTTGAAAAGGCATAATTCATGAGACAAATTGTATTAGATACTGAAACGACGGGCCTGGAACACAAACAAGGGCATCGCATTATCGAGATCGGTTGTGTGGAAATTATTGAGCGCCGGTTAACGGGCAGGCACTACCATCAATATCTACAGCCGGATCGAAAAATAGATCCGGGCGCGATGGAAGTTCACGGCATCACGAATGAATCTCTGGTTGACAAACCACGCTTTGAAGATGTCGTTGATGAATTTATGCACTTTATAGAAGGTGCGGAGCTCATTATTCATAATGCTCCATTTGATGTTGGTTTTATTAATCATGAGCTTGCAAAGTTAAAGGGTGCTGCGTGGTCAGCAGTGCAAGATCATTGTGGTGTGATTGATACGCTTAAAATGGCACGTCAAAAATATCCGGGGCAGCGCAATAATCTGGACGCATTATGCCGAAGGCTGGGTATCGATAATTCTCAGCGCGACTTGCATGGCGCATTACTGGATTCTGAGATTCTTGCGGAAGTCTATCTGACGATGACGGGAGGGCAGGTGAGTTTGCTGCTCGGTGATGAAGATCGAAAAGATGATGGTGAAAATAATGTCAGCGCACAAAATGTTTCGCAGAATATTCATCGCTTGCTTGAAACCCGTTCAAAGCTGAAAGTGATTTCACCAACAAAAAAAGAGCTGGCGGCGCATATGCAGCGTCTTGACGCGATCACTCAAGGAGGTGTTGAAGAGTGTTTGTGGAAAAAGCTGTCAAATTAATCTGAATTTTCCAGAGTGATTATAATTTCGACGAAAAATTGCTATTTGCTCAACACCTTTCTACAATTGCGCGTTTGTTTATTAGCAGTTCTATTTTGAGGGGTGTTGTCGTGGAGTTGAGCGGCGCTGAAATATTCATTGGTTGTTTGAAGGAAGAGAAGGTTGAGTATCTTTTTGGTTATCCAGGAGGAGCCGTATTAAACCTTTATGATGCACTTGATCAGCAGAATGATGTAAAGCATATATTGGTAAGGCATGAGCAAGCAGCGACGCATGCCGCAGATGGTTATGCGCGCGCAACAGGCAGGCCTGGCGTTGTGCTGGTAACCTCTGGCCCAGGTGCGACTAATGCCATTACGGGGATTGCAACGGCTTATATGGATTCGATTCCCATGGTGGTCTTTACAGGGCAGGTTTTTACCAGCTTGATCGGCAATGATGCTTTCCAGGAAGTGGATTCAATCGGGATTACACGCCCGTGTGTTAAGCATAACTTTATGGTTACAGACGTTAAAGATCTTGCAGAGACGATCAAAAAGGCATTTTATATTGCGACGACCGGGCGACCGGGACCCGTGGTGGTGGATATTCCAAAAGATATTACCGCCGATAAAACGCTTTTTGATTACCCTGAAAGTATCAGTATTCGTTCTTATAACCCTGTCGTAAAGGGACATGCAGGGCAAATAAAACGTGCTGTGGAAATGATACTGAATGCCCGTCGGCCAGTTGTTTATAGTGGCGGAGGTGTTGTTCTTGATGGCGCATCGACTGAGCTGACCGAATTTGTTCAAACGTTAAACTTTCCTATAACAAGTACTTTGATGGGGTTGGGAGCGTACCCTGCCACGGACAAGCAGTTTTTGGGTATGTTGGGAATGCATGGTACTTATGAAGCCAATATGACCATGCATGAATGCGATGTACTGATTGCTATTGGCGCACGTTTTGATGATCGCGTGACCGGTAAAATTGAAAAATTTTGCCCGACAGCAAAAATTATCCATATCGATATTGATCCGGCATCGATCTCGAAAAATGTCAAGGTGGATGTGCCTATTGTGGGGGCTGTCGGCAATGTACTAAAAAAAATGTTTAAACTGCTGAGCACGATTGAAAGAAAGCCAGATGAACAAGCCTTGAATGATTGGTGGGGGAAAATCAATGACTGGCGTAAAGTGGAATGTTTGAAGTTTGATACCAGCGGTGAAAAGATCAAGCCTCAGGCGGTGGTTCAAGCCCTTTATGATGTGACGCAAGGCAATGCTTATGTGACGACTGATGTGGGCCAACACCAGATGTGGGC
>CAYXVC010000008.1:9060-30496 GCA_964468225.1 uncultured Gammaproteobacteria bacterium | reverse complement strand
CCTGCAATGATTGAGGCCATGAAACTGAAAGATCGTCTGGTCTTTTTGGATTACCATACGGATCCGGCTGAAAACGTCTACCCGATGATTCCTGCCGGTGCGGGATTAAATGAAATGTTGCTGGTGTAAGTGATGAGACATATTATTTCGATTCTGATGGAAAATGAAGCGGGTGCGCTGTCTCGGGTTTCCGGGCTATTTTCAGCGCGTGGCTATAATATTGAATCTTTGACGGTAGCTCCTACAGAGAATTCATCGCTGTCTCGCTTGACGCTTGTGACTCGTGGTTCTGATGAAATTATTGAACAGATCACCAAGCAGCTGAATAAATTGATTGATGTTGTTAAATTGTCGGATTTGACAGATGGTGCGCATATTGAGCGTGAGCTGATGCTGATTAAAGTCAAGGCAGTGGGTGGCGAAGCGCGTGATGAAGTGAAAAGGTTGTCAGAAATTTTTCGTGGACATATTCTTGATGTGACTAAAACGAGTTATACCATTGAGGTGACAGGTACCGCCGGAAAGTTAGATGCATTTATTGAAGCCACACGGGACGGTACGATTCTCGAAGTTGCACGAACAGGCGTTTCGGGTGTTTCGCGTGGTGAAAAAGGTTTACAGTTATAAAATAAATTAAGCTTTGAAGGGAAAAGTAGAAAAATGAATATCTATTATGATAAAGATGCAGATCTGTCGATAATCAAGAGCAAGAGTGTTGCAATTATTGGTTACGGCTCACAGGGTCATGCACATGCCAATAACTTAAAAGACTCTGGTGTTAATGTGGTTGTGGGTTTACGCGCAGGTTCATCATCAACCACAAAAGCGGAAGCTTCAGGTTTGAAAGTTTTGCCTATTGAGGAAGCTGTAAAAAGTGCGGATGTTGTGATGATTCTGGCTCCTGACGAACATCAAGCGGCATTGTATCGCGATGTGATTGCACCGAATATTAAAAGCGGTGCTGCATTAGCATTTGCTCATGGTTTTAATATTCATTATGAGCAGATTGAAGCGCGTGCTGACCTTGATGTCATCATGATTGCACCTAAGGGGCCCGGTCATTTGGTACGTTCCACTTATACTCAAGGTGGAGGTGTTCCTTCACTGATTGCTGTTGCTCAGGATCCAAGTGGTCAAGCGAAAGCAATTGCCTTGTCGTATGCCAGTGCCAATGGTGGCGGCCGTGCGGGTGTGATTGAAACCAATTTTCAGGAAGAGACCGAAACAGATCTGTTTGGTGAACAAGCTGTTTTATGTGGTGGTGCAACAGCACTGGTTCAAGCGGGTTTTGAAACATTGGTTGAAGCAGGTTATGCCCCGGAAATGGCCTATTTTGAATGTTTGCATGAGTTGAAATTAATCGTTGATCTCATGTATGAAGGCGGAATTGCCAACATGCGTTACTCCATTTCAAACACAGCAGAGTATGGTGATCTGACGCGAGGTCCACGAGTGATCACGGACGAAACCAAAAATGAAATGCGCCGCATTTTAACTGAAATTCAAAACGGTGAGTTTGCACGCGAGTTTATTTTGGAAAATCAGGCGGGTGCTGCAACATTGAAAGCAAAACGTCGTATTGGTCGTGAACATCAAATTGAAGAGGTGGGTGCTCGTCTTCGAGGTATGATGTCATGGATTTCAGACAATAAAATTGTCGACAAAACTAAAAACTAATCAGAGACAAAAAAGGTAGTAGTAGTTATTTGTAACTGCCTTTTTATTTGAATTATGGTTGATAATAATCGCCCTGTTATTTCTCGTGAGGGCTTTGTATATATTGCTGCTTCACTTGTTTTCGTTATTGTGTTGCAGCATGAATTCGGGTTCTTGATGGCTCTGCCAGCATGGCTCTTTGTTGGCTTTCTTCTGTTTCTTTTTCGTGACCCAAAACGTAAGGTTCCCTCTGCACCGCTCGGAATTATTTGTCCCGTTGATGGTGTGGTAGAAGCCATTGGCAAACGTACCGATACTTACCTTGATCGGCCTGCTATTCGAATTGTTGTTCGAATGCGATTTTTTGGATGTCGCCTTGTTCGTAGTCCTATTGAAGGGCGAATTGCAGCACTATGGGCGCGCTCAGCGCTAAAAAAAATGGGGAGTGGGCATTATAAACCACGTTATGCATTGCACATTCAAACCGATGAAAAAGATGATGTTATGATGATTAACTGTTCTCCGATCAAACAGGGGCTGCGTTGTTATTACCAGGCCGGTGAACGTATGGGGCAAGGGAGACGAAGTGGCTTTAATCTTTTTCCCGCAAGAATTGTGCTCTATTTACCTGAAAATTCTAAAATGCATACCAGTGTGGGTAGTAAAGTGATGGCCGGGACTGATATTATTGCAACCTTGAATCACTGATTACTTTTATAGATTGTTGTGCCAAAGAAACTAAAACAGCGAATGGTTGGCTTGCTTGTGCTAGGTGCGCTGACAGCGATTATTGTTCCGATTTTGCTTGATATATCACAGAGCAACCAGCCGGGTATGGTGGTGAGTCCCATTCCGGAAAAGCCAAATGGTTTTGTGGTGAAGCGACTGTCACTGGATGTACCTCTAAAACCAGTCGTACTTGATGATATTCCAGAATCCACGGAACCCACTGATACTACTTCTAATAATTCCACTCAAACTGTTGAAAGCAAAAAACAGCGCGAATCCTTGCCGGTTGAGATTCCTCCAGAACCCGAAGCGAAAACTTCCAAGGTTGTTACGGAAGTTAAAAAAAATCTGAAAAAGCCAAAAGCATGGGTTGTACAACTGGCGAGTTTTTCCAGGGAAAAAAATGCATTGGCGTTGCGTAACAAGCTGAAAAAATCAGGTTACCGTGCTTTTATAGAACGAATTGATGTTGCTACGAGTAAAAAATTTCGAGTCAAAGTCGGGCCGGAATTATCAAAGGAAACTGCTAAAAATATGCAGAGTGATTTAATGGATGAATTTCAGCTAAAAGGTGTGGTTGTTAAACATCGTGCAGGCACAAGTGTAGTCACAACTGGAGAATAAAGTATGAGTTGGCCTGATTATGTAATTATTGGCATTATCGTTGTTTCTGCAATTATCAGTATCATTCGTGGTTTTGTGCGTGAGGGCATGTCACTTGCGGGATGGATTGTTGCAGTGTGGGTTTCTCTGGAGTTTGCGAATAAGGCTTCTGTGGTATTTGAAGGTGCGATTGATACTCCTTCGTTACGAGTTGGAGTAACTTTCTTTCTCCTGTTTGTTGGTGTTTTAATGGCATCGACATTGATTAATCATCAGATTGGAAAATTTATCCATTCTGCAGGGTTGAGCGGGCTGGATCGTTTAATTGGTGTACTGTTTGGTACGGTACGAGGGGTTCTGATCGTGACCGTACTTGTTGTTTTGTTGGGAATGACCTCTATGCCGGAAACATCCTGGTGGATAGAGTCTGAGCTTTTGCAGTATTTTAAGCCATTAGCAGCGAGTATGGTCGATTATGCATCGTCTGAAATTCCTGATGATTATTTTGAACAATTGAAACAGCAGTTCTAATCTTTTTAATATTGGAGACCTTGAAATGTGTGGCATTATTGGCATAGTGGGCAGTCATGGTAATGTCAATCAGGCAATTTATGATGCTTTGACGGTCATTCAGCATCGCGGGCAAGATGCGGCGGGTATCGTGACCTGTGATAAGGGCAAGTTTCATTTGCGCAAAGCAAATGGCTTGGTGCGCGATGTATTTAAAGCACGACATATGAGAGGGTTGACCGGGAAAATGGGAGTTGGGCATGTGCGTTACCCAACAGCCGGATGTTCATCAACGGCGGAAGCTCAGCCCTTTTATGTGAACTCTCCCTATGGAATTGCATTGGCACACAATGGCAATTTAACCAACGCTGAACATTTGAAAGAGGAGTTGTTTCGTGAAGACTTACGGCATATTAATACGGAGTCTGATTCGGAAATATTGTTGAATGTCTTCGCGCATGAATTGCAACAAGCCGGTAAGTTACGCATTGATGAACATGATATTTTTAAAGCTGTTGCAGGAGTGCATCGACGTTGCAAAGGGGGTTATGCGGCGGTTGCGATGATTACGGGCTATGGCATGGTTGCATTTCGTGACCCTTATGGTATTCGCCCTGTTGTATTTGGACAGCAAAAAACAGAGCATGGTATAGAATACATGGTGGCCTCTGAAAGTGTTGCTCTGGATGCTTTGGGGTTTGAATTGATACGTGATATAGCGCCGGGTGAGGCTATTTTTATTCGTTCAGATGGTGCGTTGTTTACACATCAATGTGTTGAGGCATCTTCTTATTCACCTTGTATCTTTGAGTTTGTTTATCTGGCACGCCCTGATTCTATTATTGATGATATTTCGGTGTATAAAGCGCGTTTACGTATGGGTGAGCAACTGGCGGAAAAAATTGTGCGAGACCACCCGGAGCATGATATCGATGTGGTCATTCCAATTCCGGATACCAGCCGAACTTCAGCGTTGCCTCTTGCCTATAATCTGGGTGTCAAATATCGGGAAGGTTTTATAAAAAATCGCTATATTGGTCGTACATTTATTATGCCGGGGCAGCAACAGCGTAAAAAGTCTGTCAGACAAAAGTTGAATGCGATTGATTTGGAGTTTAGTGGTAAAAATGTATTGCTTGTTGATGATTCGATTGTTCGTGGAACAACGTCCAGTCAAATTATAAAAATGGCTCGGGAGGCAGGCGCTAAAAAAGTTTATTTTGCTTCAGCGGCTCCGGCAGTGCGTTACCCCAATGTTTACGGGATTGATATGCCTGCTGTGGAAGAGTTGTTGGCGCATAATCGTACCGACGACGAAGTGGCTGCCGAAATTGGTGCTGACTGGGTGGTCTATCAGGATCTTGATGGCTTGGTGCAATCAGTCTTGCGTGAGACCGCCGCTGTGAAGCGTTTTGATACTTCCTGTTTTACGGGTGAGTATGTCACAGGAGATATTACGCCAGAGTATCTTGAAGGTCTGGAGCTACGCCGGAATGATTTGGCAAAAAATTGTGATGATGTTGATGAAGCTAGTGAAATTGGGTTGCATAACGATAATACTTAGATGCAGAAAAGGCAGTAATATTTGAGTTTACTGCCTTTTGAAGCGTTGTTTTGTCCGGCTATTTTTTTGACAATAAATAGAGCCAGACATATCCAGCAATGCCTGCAATTAATGAGGCAAACAGTATTCCTGTTTTTGCCAAAAGAAGGTACTCAGCTTGTCCGGGAAAAGCGAGTTCAGCAATAAATATTGACATGGTAAAGCCTATTCCAGCCAATAATCCTGCACCAATGATATGGCTAAATTGAGTATTGGCCGGGAGCGTACCGACCCCCAATTTTAATGCAATCCAGCAAAAACCTGCAATACCAATTACTTTGCCAAGCACGAGTCCACTCATAACACCGAGCGTGATGGGGTGTGATAACGTATCACCAATGCCGTCCAGTGAAATAGGAATTCCTGCATTCGCCAGAGCAAAGATCGGGATAATGAAAAATGCCACAGGAAGGTGCAAGTTGTGTTCAAGCCTTTGAAGCGGTGTTTCCAGCATATGCACACCATTCCCCATGGTTTGTAATATTGAACCCTGTTGTTCGTTATTCATGATGTTTTGTTCGGGGTCGTGGTTTTTATCAAACTTGTCGAGTAAGTCGCGCATATATTGGCTAAACATGGGCGCTTTGAATTTTGATGTGGCGGGAATGGTGAGCGCAGTGATCACACCCGCAAGTGTGGCATGTACACCGGATTTGAGCATCGCAAACCACAAGAATGCGCCAATGAATAGATAAGGAGTTGTCTTTCTGATGCCCGCCATATTAAAAATAATCAAGACCACGAGAAGTAAACCGACGATACCCAGTGCATCAAATGCAATTTGCTCTGTGTAAAATAGTGCAATGACAATAACAGCGCCTAAATCATCTACAATGGCGAGAGCGACAAGAAAGGTGAGTAGGGCTTTAGGAATGCGATTACCAAGCAATACCATCGCGCCAATAGCAAAAGCAATATCTGTGGCCATGGTAATGCCCCAACCGCCAGCACCTTCACCGTCCATGTTCAGGCTGTAGTAAATGAGAGCAGGTACAACCATACCACCAATGGCTGCAACGATCGGAAGCGCTGCCTGGCGTGGATCAGACAGTTCACCCACTAGAACTTCACGTTTAATTTCCAACCCGATCAAGAAGAAAAATAGCGCCATCAAACCATCATTGATCCAGTGGTGCAGGGTTTTTTCCAGCACCCAGTCACCGAATCCAAAACTGACCATGGTGTGAAGTGTGTGTTGATAAACACTTGCCAAAGCGCTATTAGCTAATACCATAGCAATGACGGCACAGGCAAAAAGCAAAAAACCACTAGTTGTCTCTTTGTGAATAAACTCTTCGAAAGGTGTCAGGACTTTATTAAACACCTTTTCCAGCGTGTTATGGTCTGAAGATTTATCCGGATTTATCTGATGGCGATCCATATTGAATTGTTCAACCTGTTAAACTATGAAAAAATGGTGATTGTACCATTTTATCTACTTTGATTTATTGCATTGATGTACTAGGACTTTGCAAGTAATAGTTGATTGTAATGGGGGGATGAAGTGAGAAAGTTAAAACACAATGTTGGCAATATAATAAGAAAAATAGTCCATTACAAACATAAAGTTATGGGGGTTAAAATAGGTAATAACTGTTTTATCAGTGTTGGTGCATGGCTTGATCATCGTAGAGGAAAAATTCTTATTGGTAATAATGTAAATATTACCAATGGTGCTAAAATATTATCCCATGATGCAACTTTTGGGCGCTTGAATAAAAAAACATCAATGCCCAAGACGATTATTACCCGATTGGATAATGATGTTTTTATCGGTATGAACGCAATTGTTTTAGCGGGTGTTCACATCCATGAAAATAGCATCATTGGTGCGGGGGCTGTTGTTTCAAAAGATGTTCCATCTAACTGTGTTGTAGTGGGGAATCCAATGAAAATTATAAAAAAATATAATATGAATACTGAAGAATGGGAAGCGGTTTGAGTCGATGCTTAAAGTTCTTAACGATAATTAAATGGGGTTCATTGTTCGCTATTGTTGTCGTTGCTATTTTTGCTGTATCCCTTTTGGTTACAGAGTATCGCGAACAAAAAATATTACGTGTTACTTTTGATAATAGCGATTATTACAAACCATTGTTACCGCTGGCTTCGTATGAAAAAAATACCATTGTTTTATTTGGTGATTCCAGAATAAAGCAGTGGAATCCTTTACCAAAAATAGAGGGGGTGGATATTCTCAATCGAGGTATCTCTGAAGAGACAACTGCACAGATGATGTTACGGTTCAAAAAAGATGTTTTGGATATAGAGCCGGATATTGTCATCATTCAGGCCGGTATCAATGACTTGGTGGCCGCTTCAATAGCTGATTATGAACTGAAAAACAGAATTTACAAGAATTCTATAAGTAACCTTGAGAAAATGGTTGATCAAGCTGTTAAGCAGGAAATTATAGTGATCTTTTTTAAGGTTGTTGAGCCTTATGAACTGGGTTTGATTCGATCAGTATTATGGGGCGATGATTTGCGCAACTTAGTACAGACAGCAAATGAGGAGCTATTAAAGTTCTCTGATAAATCTAATGTATACGTATTCGATGCAAATAAAGCCTTACATCAAAAAGACCAGTGGAAACCTGATGTTAATAGAGGTACGCTGCATTTTACAGCGAAAGCTTATCAACTATTGAATGATGAGGTTATTCGGTTAGTGGCAGCAATTTATAAATAGCTTAAACTGTTGATTTGTTAATGTCATCTATCGTTCTCTCCACACTCAATGCACGTTATATCCATTCGGCGTTAGGGCTTCGCTACCTGAAAGCAAACTTGGGAGACTTACAATCAGAAGCTCAGATTATTGAGTTTATTGTAACGGCGCGTCCTATTGATATTGTTGAGCAGATTTTAATGCATCAGCCACGGATTATCGGACTGGGTGTCTATATCTGGAATGTTGAGCAGACTACTCAGGTTGTGGCGTTATTAAAAGAAGTGCGCCCCGATATTATCATTGTACTCGGTGGCCCTGAAGTCAGTTATGAGTGTGATGCACAACGAATAGTAAGTTTGGCAGATTATGTTGTGTGTGGCGCAGGCGAGGTGAGTTTCAGACGGTTATGCCGACAAGTTATAAATAATGATTTGCCATTCACAAAAGTGATTACGCCCAATACTGCTTCCCTTTCCGAGTTAGTGATGCCCTATGACCTGTATACAGATGAAGATATCTCTCATCGTGTACTTTATGTTGAGGCTTCACGAGGCTGCCCTTTTAAGTGTGCGTTTTGTCTGTCAGCACTCGATAAAACGGCTTGGTCATTTGAAATTGATCTGTTTCTTATGGCAATGGACAGGCTTTATGAACGGGGTGCTCGGCGTTTTAAATTTGTTGACCGGACGTTTAATCTGAAAATCGACAGCAGTATAAAAATATTGGAGTTTTTTCTTGAGCGGCTGGACGACGATCTGTTTTTACACTTTGAAGTTATTCCTGACCATTTGCCTGAAAAATTGAAGACGGTGATTCAAAAATTCCCGGAAGGATCATTACAATTTGAGATTGGCATTCAAACATTTAATGCTGAAGTGCAAAGTTTAATCAGTCGCAAGCAAGACACTAAAAAAAGTCAGGCGAATATTCTTTGGTTGCGCAATGAAACAAATGCACATTTGCATACGGACCTGATCTGGGGTTTGCCTGGTGAAGGTATTGAAAGTATTGCGTATGGTTTTAATCAGTTAGTCGCTTGTAAGTCCCATGAAATTCAGGTGGGAATTCTAAAACGATTGCGTGGAACACCGCTGGTTCGGCATACTGAAGTGTATAAAATGAAGTACGCACCTTATCCACCTTACCAGATATTAAGCACGAGCCAGATTGATTTTTTTACCATGCAGAGGTTGGTGCGTTTTTCGCGTTATTGGGATTTAATTGCAAATAATGGGCGTTTTAAAAACACTTTACCGCTTATATTGGGGGAACAGCCTTTTGAGCGTTTTATGCAATTGAGTGACTGGTTGTATAAAACAACCGGGCAGACTCATAAGCTTGCACTTCCTCGCCTGTTTAAACTTTTATACCAGGGTGTGTGCGAGTGCTATTTTTTGGATGAAAAGGTTGTGTCAGATGTATTGCTCAGTGATTTTCAGGAAAGTGGCTTAAAAGGGCAGCCCGGTTTTATTGAAAAAGGTCATAGCAAGAATGCGTCTAAAGATCATTCAAAAACTATTTTCAGACAAAAGCGGCATATTTAGAGTAACTTTGTATCTTCATGAGAATAACTGGGCGCGCAACAGCATAAGAGTACGAGTGGTTCTTTACCAATGTTTTCGATGCAATGTGCTGTTCCAGGTTTAATACAAATAGTATCGTTTGCGGCGACTGTAAAATTCTTATGGCCAAGTATCATACGGCCTATTCCCGTTTTTATGTGATAGATCTCTTCTGTTTTGTGGTGTAGATGAAGCTGGGTTTGATTTCCAATAGGAATCGTTGCTTCAGCAACGCTTTGATGCTCATTTGCGTGATGATTCGGGTGCATAAGTTCTCTAATAATTGAGCCATCTTTTGTTATAAATGGCTCAATCTCAAAGGCGTGGGTGATGTGGTTCATCAATCTTCCATTTTATTGATGAATTTATCCGCTTCCTTAATTGATACTTCCATCTCTTTTATAAGTCTGGATACGTCACTTTTGATGCTGCCTAACTCTGAATGAAGTGAGGCAATCGCTTTGGCATTCAGATTATGCTTAAGGAACAGCACCTGGTCGCGTAGTGCAGATAATACGGGGGCAATTTTTGATTCCGCTTTTTTCATAGCGCTGATCAATTTTTTGTATTGAGCTTGTGTTTGTTGTAGTTTTTTCTCGCTGGATTGGCGCAATTGTCTGCTTTGGTATTCTTCGATTTCTGCTTTCCACTCTTTGAAAAGTGCTTGAGCGACATCTTCAACACTTTCAATGCGCTCGCTGACATCTTTCGCACGGTCGGCACTTCGTTCATACTCTTTGTTGAGTTGATTGTACTTATCTTCCAGATCGCCTCCATCAAAGCTCAGTACAGAAGTAAATTGTTCTAATGCCGATTGAAATTGTTCTTTTGATTCTGTTTGGGCGTCACGTGCTTCCTCGACTCGATCCACCAAAATATCACGTTTATGGATACCCACACTCTCCATTGTTTTGTAGTAAGCAGTGGAGCAGCCAGTGAGTAAAAGAGTGAAGTAAACTATAGATAGTAGGGGGAGGAGTTTAAATGGTTTCATCAAGTTGTCCTGAATATAACAGAGCCTGACAAAGTCAGGTTTTGGATTATGCCCAACAACGCCATAAACTTTTTAAGTTTATGGCGTTGTTGGGCATATTTTTGAATTTAAAATAATTTTTTAGCCATATTTAATACGCCGCCCAAACCGCCGATACTATCCAGCAGTGATCCGCCACTACTGGACTGATCAATCATGTCTGGAATGGTATCTTTTAGGCCATTCAACGCTGTGCTGGGGTCTACACCGATTTTGGATGCAAATTCGGAGATGTTTGATTCACCCAGCATATTGGTGACCTGATCTGTAGAAATACCATCATTGTTACCATCTCCCAGCCATGAGGAAACCACTGAGCCCAGTCCGCCAGACTGAAACTTTGAAACCAGCCCCATAATGTCAACGTCACCACCAGAGTTGCCGCCGCTACCTAAAAGGCTTGTTAATGCAGAGGTGATATCACCTGAATTACCTGAACCACCTATTTTTTTCATGAAAATTTCAGTGGCTAAATTAGCAATACTCATATTATTCTCCTGCTGTTTATTTATTTATTTGTTTTAGTATGCGTTGAAAACCAAGATCCATATTATCTATGCATCTTTAATATCGAATCATAACTCGGTATGAGTTTTATTACTATTATCTGGGTGGTTTTATGTCAACATGCATGCAAATAATAGCAAAAAACTTTATAAAAAATATAATTATAAGCGTGAATACTTACTTTTGTATGGTTTGGCGATTTTAAGCTTGACACTCTGCTCGTAATGGGTAGAGAATAGCTCTGCAGCAGGGATGTATATTGAACATTAAAATTACTACATTAATAGGCTATCAAGGATGGTAGTGAGGTGTGAATTTATGAGGGTGTCATGTCAAGAAAAATAATTATTATCTTGAGCCTTTTGGCTATTCTCTTATTAGCTTACTTTTGTATCAAGACAAAATCGCCAGTTATTGAAGATGATCTGGTGACGCAATCTGATACTGCTTTGGCTTCTGAGGGGATGAACTGGGCCGGTGTTTCTACTGATGGCCGTGAGTTACGCCTGACGGGGGTCGCGCCGACGGAAGAGTTGCGTTCACAGGCAGGTGAAATTGTTAAAAATATCTGGGGTGTTAATACCGTGGATAACCAGCTGACCGTTGAGTCAATAGCACTCATTGAGCCGCAAGACTATAATTTAGTCGTCACCTACGACGGAGCCACTATCTTGCTCGAAGGTGATGTGCCCGACGAAGCAACACGCAGTGATATTGTTGCAGCTGCAAAATTACGTGTGGGCGCGACGAATGTGATTGACAAGCTAGTGATTGTATCAGGAGCACCTTCGGGTTGGGGGAATTCTGTGAAACAAGCGGCTATAGATCATATTGGTGATTATATGAACATGACCGCACGCTTCCATAATACCGATCTCTCTATTTCAGGCCGTGTTGCTTCCGTCAATTTGCGTGATCAATTGCAGCAGCGTTCTACCCAATCATTGATGAGCCAATATTCTCTGACTGATTTTAATGTGGAAGTCCAAGAAATTGAACCGGCAGTTGTTCATGTGGCTGCCATTGATTGCCAGAAAATATTTAATGACCTTCTTTCAAATCAAAAAATTTATTTTGAAGTATCCAGAGCGATAATTAAGCATGAGAGTGATGCCTTACTTGAGGAGTTAGCGGCTGCTGCCTTGAAATGCCCGGATACCAAAGTTGAAGTGGCGGGACATACTGATTCCAGTGGTCCTCGTGCGATGAATCAAAAATTAAGTGAAATGCGTGCGCAGGCTGTCGTAGAACGGCTTATGGCAAAAAGCATTAATGCCAATCGTCTGACTGCGGTCGGGTATGGTGAAATGAAACCCGTTGCTAACAATAAAACCGATAAAGGTAGAGCGGAAAATCGTCGTATTGAATTTAATATTCTTGGAGATTAGGTTATGAGTTATTTAGTTTTGCAAATGCTGCTTTGTTTATTAATCGCGGCCATCATTGGTGGGATTATCGGGTGGTTCCTGAGGTCACTTTTTTGTAAAAAGCGTGAAGATACATTGCTGGTAGAGCTGGAGAACTATAAGGCTCGCATCGGTCGGGTCGAAGGTGAAAATCAGGTATTTCAAACATCACTTCAACGCTTTGAAAGTGATACCAATGATATGAATTTACAGATAGCAAACTTAACAAAAGAACGGAATCAATTTAAAGAGAAAGCCTATGATATTGAAGCCTCTGCATCTTCGCTGGGTATTGGTGATGATGATGGGCCCAAAGACAGTTATGAGATTGAAGAGATAGAAGGAATTGGCCAAGGTTACGGCAAGCGTCTGCGTAGTATTGACATTGAAACAACCGCTCAGCTGCTCGCGCACAGCAAAACAGCTGAGGAGCGAGAGTTGATTGCCCAGACAGTAAAAGTTGAAAGTTTTGTTGTTGGTAAGTGGGTGAGCATGGCTGATCTGATCAGGGTTCCAGGGATTCGAGGTCAATTTGCAGAGCTTCTAGAGGCGTCAGGTGTCGAATCAGTGGAATATCTTGCGCAGCAAAATTCCAATATGCTGACTAAAAAAATGGAAGAGGTGAATGCTAAAGAACACCGCACACGGATTAATCCAAAGGAAGAGATGGTTTCTGAATGGATAGAAGGTGCTAAGAAATTAGCTTAAATTTTGGTAACTACTCAGGTGATACTGAGCAGTTACTGTTAATTTTGACTACTCGCCTGAGTAGGTAAATATTGCAACGGAGAAATAGATTATGTTTAAAGACAGTGAAATGATATCAAAGCAAACACATGAACTAAATTATGTGCTTAAAAAATATGAAAAAAAACAGAGCGAAGGCAATCGAGAGAAAATGATCACTTTACTGGATGGTTTTATTAAATTTGAAGAGTATAAGCCTCATATGCGTAAAGAATTTTATCAATATGTTGATGATAAAAATGCATTTAATGATATGGAAGCTTGATAGACGCATACCATCGACTATGAGCGAATATTCGTTCATAGTCGATGGGTAATAAATTATTCTTCCTAACCCATGAAAAAGTTGCTCCCTGCGATTATTGTCTCTTTTCTTATAATTATTCTCCTGTTAGGTCTTTGGGCCTATTTCGATAAAACAAAAAAACAAAAAATTCGGATTGCTGCCGGATCCAAAGGGTCTGAATCTTTTACGATTGCGAAGTCGATTGCTTTAATTGTTCAGCGCTCTAATCCCAATCTTGTTGTTGAAGTATTGGAAACTCAGGGCTCAAATCAGAACATGCAGCTTCTTGAGTCGCAAAAAGTGCAGATGGCAACCATTCAGGCGGATACGAAAACCCTTCCTGCTGCTCGCTTGGTGGCGCAGCTCTATCCTGATGTTTTCCAATTGGTGGTGCTTCAGGAATCTGATATTCAAAGTATTGCTGACCTTGAAGGTAAACAGATTGCCATTGCGTCTAAAAGTAGCGGTCAATACAACAGCTTTTGGTTTTTAGCCAATCACTATGGGATTTATGAAGGTGATATTGATGCGATGCCGATGTCAACTTCTGCTGCAAACTGGGCTTTCATTTCTAATGCAGTTGACGCTGTGTTTAGGGTGCGTGGGCCGGGTAATCCCTCTATTTCAGAGCTAATAGAAAAAGTTCCTTCACGTATTATTCCAATTGATCAGGCATCGGCACTTCAATTAAAAGCGCCCACACTGGATATTGGAGTCATCCCGAAAGGCTCCTATCAAGGCGAGCCTGCCTTACCAGAAACGGACCTTGAAACAGTGGCAGTGCAGCGCTTATTGGTCGCCAATAAAGATGTTTCACCAGTATTGGTGCATCAAGTCACATCTGTGTTGTTTGAGCAGCGTAAAGAGTTATTGACACTGGCTCCACTGGCAGGTTTCATCCGTCCTCCTGATCGATCTCAAGGTACATTCATGCCCGTTCATGAGGGCGCGCAGAGCTATTATGATCGGGATAAACCCTCTTTTTTACAAGAACAGGCTGAGCCTATCGCATTAATGATTACTTTGGCTGTATTGTTTATTTCGGGTTTGATGCAGTTGCAGCAGCGCCGGCAGAAAATTCGTATTGACCAGTATACAGATCGGGTATTAGCTCTATTTGAAGATATGCACTCTATGAACGAACCTCAGATTGTTGCTGCGGCCAGGGCTCAATTAATTCATGTATTGAAAGAGGTCACTCTGGATGTTCGCAGTGGCAAGGTGAATGCCGAAGGTTTTAATTATTTTTCGGTGACTTGGCAAGCAGTGAATGATGTTATTGGTGATGAAGAGATGCAAAATGCACTGAATCAGGCCGCCCTTAAAAAAGGGCAATCCTGATGCAATTCTTATTGAAAAATAAAAGGCGCGTGGCAGTATTGTTGTTCGGTTTGGTTTTTATTTTAACGTCTGCGATTGTTTACCAGCGCATGGTATCGACAGCAGTCGAGAGTGCAAAAAGTGATTTGATGCTTTTCAGAGATTTGCGGCAAGCAAAGCTTGATAACTATTTTGATACCTTACGTGCTGAAATTACTTTCTGGAGTAAAAGTGGTGGGTTGCGGTTGTTGCTGGAAGCTATGAATGAAGCCAGAGTGAAGCTTGGAAGTGATGCATCTGCGGATTTGCAAAAAAAATATACAGATAAGTCAGTTAATGGTGCTTCAGGTGATACTGATTATGACTACTTGCACAGCGCACTTCATACTAGTTCCATAAATTTTCAAGCAGCTCGAGGGTATGATGATGTTTTCTTGATTGATATTCAAGGTAATATTATTTATAGCATTGAAAAGCACTCTGATTTTTCGACAAACCTAATGAATGGAGCGTGGAAAAATACCGCACTCGGAGGGGTTTTTAGAACCCTTATAAATAAAAAGAAAAAAACAGGCGCGGTTGAATTTTCTGATTTTTCTTTATATGAACCCAGTCAGGGAAAGCCTGAACTTTTTATCGCCTCGAATATTTCTGATATTGATGGCGAACTGATGGGGGTGTTGGCATTTCAACTGCCTGAACAGGCGATTAATAAAATTATGCAGGTGACAACAGGCATGGGTGAAACGGGAGAGATCTATATTGTAGGTAAAGATTTTTTAATGCGAAGTCAATCGCGTTTTTCCAAAACTTCATCCGTATTGAAAACTCGTGTTGAAACAGAACCTGCAAAACAAGCCCTGTTGGGTGAAAATGGCACATTGGAAGCATTGGATTATCGTGATGTTGAAGTGTTATCTGCTTATGGGGCTTTTAAGTTCGATAAAACAACATGGGCAGTATTAGCTAAAATTGACCGCGATGAAATTTTGCAACCTGTCATTCAAAGGTTTTTATATTATGTTGCAGGAATATTTTTATTAATGTTGTTGATTTCACTACTTATGTTTGTCTCATATCGTTTGGTATTTCGTTGAAAATGTCACTTTCAAGGCGTCAATTTTTACAAACAGCGATGCTGGGGTGGGCGATGCCTCATGCTTTGTTGGCAGAGCAGAGTGAAAAACAATTACACTTTCTGAACTGGGATACATACATCGGCAAAACAACATTAAGGAATTTTACGCAACGCAGCGGTGTTGATGTTGTGATGGATGTGTTTACCAGTGAAGCTGATTTTGTTGCTAAATTCTTAATGGGCAAACCACGTTACGATGTTGTAGTGGCTTCTGATTTTAGTGTGATGCGCTTAATACGTGCAGAAATGTTAACGCCACTGGATCGATCACTGATTCCTGATGTTGATAATATCAATCCGCAGTTTATGAACGCTGCGTTTGATAAAGGGCGTCGATTCAGTTTGCCCTATATGTGGGGAACCCTGGGGATTGGTTATCGAAAATCAGCTGTGAAAGGGCCCGTTGATAGTTGGAAATGGCTACTGGACTCAAATAAATATTCAGGGCGTATTGCTGTGCTTGATGAGCAAAGCACGGTGATTCAGATGGCACTGAAATATCTGGGTTACTCCGTTAATACAACGGATGCCAATGAGATTAAAAAAGCAGGCGCGCTGCTCGCCAAACAAAAGCCACATATTAAATATTTTGCAGGAGATAACGGGCAGGATCTGTTGCGTGATGGTGAAGTAGATCTGGTGATGGAGTGGAATGGCGATATTTTACAGACGATGGAAGAGGATGATGATATTGCTTATGTCGTACCAAAAGAGGGTTCACTGGTGTGGCAGGATAATCTTTGTATTCCGCTGCGAGCACCAAACACAATGGAAGCACACCAATTTATAAATTTTATTTTTGATGCCAAAGTGGGGGCTGAACTGGCTGAAGAGATTGCATATGCGACGCCTAATCTGGCTGCGTTAGCATTAACGCCCGAAAGCTATCAAAAAAACAGTGCTATTTTCCCATCAAAAGAGACGCTGGCTCGTTGTGAGTCTGCCAGATATACGGGAAGCAGAGTGAGCCAACTTTATAATGAAGCCTGGAGCCAGGTATTAAATGGAGGGGCAAGTAAGTGATGAATGACGGAATTTTATTGGGACTGGGCGAAGAGAAGGTTTTTCTTGATCCGGCTTTTGCAAATCGACACGGTCTGATTGCAGGTGCGACAGGTACAGGAAAAACAGTGACGTTACAGGTGCTGGCTGAAGGGTTTTCACGTATGGGTGTGCCCGTATTTTTGTCGGATATTAAAGGGGATTTGAGTGGCATCAGTCAGCCCGGAAAACCACACAAAAAAATTGATGAACGTATCTCAAAAATAGGCATTGAAAACTTTGCTTTTGCATCGAATCCCGTGGTGTTTTGGGATCTGTTTGGAAAGCAGGGCCATCCGATACGCACGACGATTTCAGATATGGGGCCAGCACTACTGTCTCGCCTGATGAACCTTAATGAAACTCAGGAAGGTGTCTTAAATATTATTTTTGAATTTGCAGATGATGAAGGCATGTTGTTGCTTGATCTGAAAGACTTGCGTTCAATGCTAAGGTTTGTGGGTGATAATGCCAAGAGTATGACCACAAGTTATGGCAATATGAGCACATCATCCATTGGAGCGATTCAACGCCGTTTGCTCGTGCTGGAGCAAGAAGGGGCCGATCACTTTTTCGGAGAACCTGAGCTGGAGTTGAATGATTTTATAAAAACAGATGACGAAGGACGGGGCTATATCAATATTTTGGCTGCGGATAAATTGATGCGCAGTCCACGTCTTTACGCCACATTTTTACTGTGGTTTTTATCTGAGCTTTTTGAAGAAATGCCCGAAGTAGGTGATTTGGATAAACCACGTTTCGTCTTCTTTTTTGATGAAGCGCATCTGTTGTTTAAAGAAGCACCGAAGGCATTAGTTGAAAAAATCGAAATGGTGGTGCGGCTGATTCGCTCAAAAGGAGTCGGTATCTATTTTATTACACAAAGTCCACTGGATATTCCTGAGTCAGTGCTAGGGCAATTAGGTAATCGTGTGCAACATGCATTGCGTGCTTTTACGCCGCGTGACCAAAAAGCAGTACGGACTGTCGCACAAACGATGCGAGCAAACCCCAATCTGGATACACAAAAAGTCATTGGTGAGCTAGGCGTGGGAGAAGCATTGGTTTCAGTGTTGCAGGAAAAGGGAATACCCTCTGTGGTACAGCAGGCGCTGATTGTACCACCCATGTCACGGATTGGACCTGCTGATAAAGGTGAGCGTCAAATAGTGATGGATAATAGCTGGCTTCAGGGGCGTTATGATGAAACAATTGATCGCCAGTCTGCTTATGAAATTTTACAAGAGAGAAGCCGAAAGCAAATTGAAGCCGCAGAAGCGGCTTCTGAGATTCAAAAAGAGTTACGTGTACCAAAGAAGAAAAAACGAGGTAAGGGTCGTCAAAGTATGGGAAAGACCTTTATGAAAAGTGCAGCGCGTGCCATTGGAAGTCGTTTTGGGCGACAAATTGTGCGAGGAATTTTAGGGTCAATTTTTCGTGGGCGTTAAGATAGTCTCATGAAATGAATACAACTTCCCACTATCTATTTGCTATTACAGTTAAAGATATTTAAAGTTGATATTGAAGTGAAACAAATGGCAGGATGAATTCATTATTATATTTGAGCTAAAAAAGTCCAAAGGCAATAAACAGAAAAGGTGATTGAAAATGACCAATAAAAACGACCGGGATATTGAAAAAATCTATTCAGTTTCAGAAACTGTAGCAAAGTTACGGCGTTTGGCAGATTGTCTGGAAAGTGATCAACCTTTTGAAATTCAGGTTGCTGGTGAACGGATCTATGTTCCGGCCCGAGCGGTGTTCAGTATTGAACATGAACGGGAAGGTGACACTGAAGAAGTGGAGTTTCAATTTAAATGGAAGCGTTCCTAAATAATAATTTTATAACAAAAAGTGAGGAGTTGAATTATGGCTGTTTTTGAAATTAATAAAGACGATAAAGGGTTTCGTTTTGTGTTGAAAGCGGATAGTGGGCAAGTACTTGTCAATTCCGA
Source organism: uncultured Gammaproteobacteria bacterium (assembly GCA_964468225.1). Taxonomy (GTDB): domain Bacteria; phylum Pseudomonadota; class Gammaproteobacteria; order JAADGQ01; family JAADGQ01; genus S141-38. Next base: position 11,727 of record CAYXVC010000008.1, on the reverse strand, counting down.
AATTTACACAAGCAAAGCCAGTGCACAAAATGGAATAGAATCAATCAAGAAAAATGCGGTGAATCCAGAGCAATACGGTGTTTCCGAGCGCCCGGATGGAAAGTATTTCTTCTCTTTAAAAGCTAAAAATCATCAACCCGTCGCACATTCACTGCAATATTATAATGAAGCTGCTGCCAATGATGGCGTGACCTTGATGCAAAAAGTGGCTGCTGATGCAAGAATAATTGATAAAACATAATTGATAGTTCCTTATTCTTGATCTTTATGACGACCAAGGCTGCCAGAAGAAGGGTCTTTGGTCGTTATTTCTTGTTGGGAACTGTTGTTTTCTTTAGCTCTTGCGGTGGCTAAAGCTGACGCAAGTAAACCTGTGGGTACAGCGACAATACCTAAACCAACCATCAATAGTACAAAAGTAAAAGCTTTGCCGCCTACAGTTATTGGATACACATCACCATAACCCACAGTTGTTAAGGTAACGATTGCCCACCAAAGGCTGTGAAGTATTGATTTGAAGTGATCGGGCTGTGCAGCATGTTCAAAATACCAGATTCCAGCTGCAGCAATGTAAAGCACAATAAGCATCAGGCCACTAAATAGTATCAGCTCATCTTTCATTAGAATGAAAGCATGCTGATAGCGATGTAGTGCAGCGTTATAACGAAATAGTTTGAACAGTAACAACAGACGGAGTGCTCTCAAGGCAATTAAATCACCGCCCTGTGTGAAATAAAATGGTAGAATTGCCAAAAGGTCGATGATTCCAAAAAAGCTGAATATATATTTTAGTTTGTTATCTGCTGTTGCGATACGAAGCAGATATTCACCGCTGAATACTGTGATAAAAAATATTTCCAGCCATTGGAGTTTTTGTTCGTTGGATGGAGAAAGGTCAGGGAGTGACGCGATGGAGAGAGTGACAAGTGACAGAACTATGAGTACTTGTATGGCAATGTCGAAAGTTTTCCCTGCAAATGTCGTGTTTTCATCGACAATGTTTTTTAATGTTTCTAATAATGGCATAAGTGGGTATTGTTCAATATTAATTTTGTGTTCAGGTTTGTCGATGTATCATAAGGCTATTGTGATGCTTGAAATTGTTCTCAGTCAAGGTAGAATACCTCAGTTGTAAAAAAATCTGACGGTTTTAGGTGAGCAAAAGAGTAATGAGTCACCTATTTTTTTCTTAATATTCTTAATATTCTTAATATTGGTTGGCACTTGGTTGCGCCTAACGTGGAGTTGATTTCTTTGGAACAGAGCATATTGGAACTTGTTTTCAATTATTACCGTTCTCCTTCACATTATCCTGAATTGGCCGATGTGGATAGTCCCCTGCCTCAAGGAATTGAGCTTTTGCTGGATTTGGTTGCGGGCAATATAACGCTTGATGCTGATGAGTTGCAAGGTGATTTGAAAGGAATCCCTGTTGATGAGCTGAAAGCAGCGGCTGCATTTTATATCGAAAATACCTTTTTTAATCCCAATGTAAATTTTTACCGTACACTTGGTTTGAATACCAATGCAACACAAGATCAGGTTCGTCATCATTATAGCGCATTGACTCATATTCTCTGTCTGGATCAAGAGGATAAATTCGCTCAGTGGGATGATGCGTATGCGATGCGAATTAATCGTGCATACAGTGTATTGCGTATTCCGGAAAAACGAAAAAAATATAATCAAAGTCAGAATATCGTTGCTAGCGGGTTTGTGGGTATTGAAAAGAGAAGTGAATCACGCAAGGCGCGGGATAAAAACTTAGAGGCGGATCCCACAAGAGCGAAGAGCAGTTTAAATCACTCCTTTATTGCCGAGAATATGGATCTCGCCTATCTATCAAAAGAAAAGGAGCCGGTTATTGATAAAGTAGCCGTTGAAGAAGTCGTTGATGATGATGATATTACTGAAGTTACGACAGCTGTTACTGATGTTGACAGTGCAAGCCCTGAAAATTTGTATGAGCCCTATAAAGCGGATGGTGATGAAAAAAGATACGATGCTCTTGAAGTACAAAGCAAGAAAAGAGATGACGGCCCGGTTATTAATGACATAGAAATAGAAGAGGCGATTTTTTCTGAACAGATTGAAGCGCCAAATGTCGATAAAACCTCATCTAGAACAGGTATGTATTCACTGCTTGGTGCGCTACTTCTGGTTGCAATAGGGGGGACGGTTGTCTACTTTTCAGGAAGTTTGCAAACCGAATCAAATGTTCCTTATGAAGATAGTGTTGCTTCTATCGAAACAAAAAATACCCCGGAACCTGAAAAAATAATTGAACAGGTCGAAGATTTACTGGGTGAAAATATTGTTGCTGGTGTTAAAGAAGAAAGCATTGATTTAGCCCCAGAGGTCAAAGTTAAACCTGAAAAGAAAGTGCTTGCAGTGAAAGTGGAGGAAAAAAGTGTAGTTGAAACCGTCGTTGCTGAACTGACTGTAACGCATCAAAAAGAAGACGTGGAAGATGTAAAAAACATTATAGAACTGCCTGTGGCAAAGACATTACCTCTAGTAAGACATAAAGAAGAAGAGGTTTTAAATAAAACCATTGCTATGGATGATAATCCCAGCACACCTAAAGAGGGTGTAGTGGTTTATGGAGAAGTTGAGCCTGAGCCTGAGCCTGAGCCTGAGCCAGGAATGGATAGCCAAGCCTCTGTT
>CAYXVC010000008.1:0-8960 GCA_964468225.1 uncultured Gammaproteobacteria bacterium | reverse complement strand
TGAGCCTGAGCCTGAGCCTGAGCCTGAGCCAGGAATGGATAGCCAAGCCTCTGTTGAAAAAATGAACCCTGAAAAATTTTCAATACTCGTTGATGACTTTGTTCATTATTATAATGTGGGTGATTTGAGTCAATTTATTTCATTGTTTGCGAAAGATGCAAAAACGGATGATCGTGAAAGCCTCAATGGAATCAGGGACGATTATGCCGATGCATTTAACTTGACAGTTAAGCGTAAATTTTTGATTGATGATGTTCAATGGGTTATGTTAGATGGAAATAATGGATCAGGATCAGCAAATTTTGTTCTGTTTGTTCAGGCGCTTGGGGAGAGTCGGTTTACAGAATATACAGGCGAGATTACATTTTATATGGAAACGCGTGATAACATTCCATTGATCACGGGGTTATACTACCAATACAGTGACTAAAGATATCAAGTGTCCAAAAGCTTGTTTTTTATTAATAAAGTTGATGCATTGGTTGATATTTATGAAATAATTATAATAAAAAATATTCATTTTTAGATGCTTTTTAGAGGGAAGGTAATGAAAAATAAAAACGACTTATGGTGTGGGGCGCTTTTACTGGTCGTGGCTCCTTTTGTATTTTCGTTTCAGGTTCATGCAAGTAATGTCGGCGTTCTTGATGAAATACAAGGCACAGTGATGATTGATCGGGGTGATGGATATTCGATCGCCCATCGGGGTGAATCATTACAGGAGGGGGATCGTGTTGTCACTATGGATGCTTCAGGGGCAGTCCTTAAACACCGTGACGGTTGTGTTGCGCAGTTGGCAGAAAACTCCATGGTTCGAATGGGAGAAGTGAGCGTTTGTAAAAATGATAATGGTTCTTTGAAAAAGAGTGGGCCTTTTGTTGCCGCAGCTATTGGAGTGAGGCCGCCCCCAACAACAGCAACAGATTTTTCGGATGAGCCTGTTTTTGAAAGTGCTGATGAGACGGCTTTCGAAGAATCTGCCTTTGACGAGGGGCTTGAGCAAACAGGTTTCGAAGACCCTTCTATTGACGAAGGCATTGAGGGAGCAGAAGCTTTTGAAGAGCCTGTCGATTTGACCGGTGCTGAAAATTTTGAGGTGGAGGAAGTGACCACAACATACAAAGGCGCTGGAATTCTTTCCGGTGTTTCAAAAGGTACCATGATTGCGATTGGCGCAGGAGCAGCAGCGCTTTTGGCTGCCGTGGCGGGTGGGGGAAGTAGCTCGGCTACGAATCATTAAACTAATAAACCATACCTTTGTAAACGCTCCTTAATTATTGCTATATCAAATAATGTACTGGCTCTTAATGGAAGTAAGAGCTGGCCCTCTCTGTGGTTTATTATCCATTATAATATGCGATACTTTATTTCCATCTCTGTTGTTGTTCTTTCACTCTATTCCACTTATTCCATTGCTGAAGCGAGCCTGACAGGGCAAAGCGGACTCATTAGTATGCCTGATGGCCGAATAGGGAAAGATGGAGATTTACGTTTTGGCTTAAGTTACTCCTCTCCTTATGCTGCAATGTGGGGCAGTATTTCACTTTTTCCCCGGTTTGAACTATCAGGTCGATATACACGAATTAATGGTGTGGCAGGGTTTGCAGATAATGATGATTTTGGTGATTATAAAGACAAAGCCTTTGATGCCAAACTCGTTCTATTAAAAGAAGCTTCTTACCTGCCTAATATAGTGATCGGAAAGCAGGACTTTTTAGGCACCAATCTGTTTTCATCCGAATACTTCGCAATTAGCAAGGAGTTTTCTGATATTGATTTGACAATAGGCTATGGTCAAAAGCGTATTGAGGGCTTGTTTGGCGGGCTGCGTTACACTCCATCACGCTATAAAAATTTCTCATTGGTTGCAGAGTATGATGCCTACGATTATTCGAATGACCCCAGAGCTGATCAATCAACAGCAGGTCGTCGCAACAATGGTATTGCTTATGGTTTGGAGTATCGTTTTGGCTGGATTGGATCACAACTTGCCTATCAGGACGGTCAAGTTCTAGCAAATCTTTTTTTATCAATTCCATTAATGAGGCGAGAGTTTATTCCAAAAATTGAAGAGCCAGCGCCCTATACCAAAAAATCACCCCAATACCATTACGATGCATGGAAACAAGAGCCTGCCACCTATTATCAAAAGTTACTCACATCACTTGAAAAACAGGGTTTTAAAAATGTTCACTTGATTGTAAATGAAGACCGCATTGAAGCCAGTTTAACTCATACGCGAATCTCATTAATGGGGCGAGCCATTGGCCGTGCAGTCCGAACAATGATGTTGCTCGGCCCCAAAGATTTCAAAACAATAAAAGTGACTTATACCGTCAATGATTTGGCAGTACTCACATATGCATTGCATGATATGACGGTTCTTGACAGATATTTGGCGGGTGAAGAGACATGGCAAGCGCTTAAAGCAACGATTGACGTTAAATACAGTTACCCGGATGATCTGCACAAGTTTTTAGAAAACAGCCAGATCATTTTTGATCGAGATGATTCCAGTGAGTTTGATATTGACACAAAATTTGGTGATGAAGGTCACATCGTCAGCTTCAAAGCCGAGAATCGCTTGCTATCAAAGTTGAGATTCGTACCATTGAATATGCGTTTTTTCTTTAATGATCCCAGTGGCGCATTTCGTTATGATCTTTTTGCCACCGCAAAATACAGTCAGCATTTTTGGCCCGGTTGGTTTTTGAATGCTGCTGCAAGGCTGACCATTGTTGAAGATGTCAGTGATGTCACACAACCATCAAGCAGCTTATTGCCCCATGTGCGTTCAGATATTGCCGCCTATCAAAGGGAAGGTGATCGCCTTCGTCTGGAAAGGTTGTTTGTTAATAAATATTTTCAAACAAAGCAGAGAGTTTATAATCGTGTGTCATTAGGCTATTACGATGAGATGTTTGCAGGCTTGGGTGGGCAAACACTTTATTTACCTGAGCAGAGTAATTGGGCTGCTGATATATCAATTGATTGGGTCAAACAGCGCAAACCTGGCACAAGTTTTGCCTTTAGAAAATATAAAACAACAACCGTGATTGGATCTTTCCATTACCGTATCCCACGCTATGGTGTGACGATCACTTCACGTATCGGGAAGTTTTTAGCAAAAGATGAAGGGGTGCGTTTCGAGCTGAAACGCCGATTTAGAAGTGGAGTTGAAACAGGTGTATGGTATGCCATTACAAATGGCAATGATATAACATTGCCCGGCACACCTGAAAATCCATATTATGACAAGGGAATATTTCTATCGATTCCGCTGGGATCAATGTTGACTAAAGATACACAAGCACGCTCTGATATGTCACTGTCTGCATGGACGCGTGATGTAGGGCAGATGGTGGAATTTCCCGGTGATCTATATCGTCTTATGGAGCGACCCTTGATGCTTGATAGTGCAGAGTATGACTATCTAACAGATTTTGAACGATAAATACTTTTTAATGGACTACAAAGAAAATTATGAGAAAGAATAACCTGAAGCTGCTGATTTTATTGCTATTGCTTGGAAGTGTCTCCTTATCAGGATCGGTTGCTTTTGCCCAGGTGACACAAGCGCAAGTGCAGGGCTTTATGAAAATGCCGGAATCGCAACAAAAAGCGATCATAGGGGCGATGAAAGGGCGTAGTAATAGCGGACAAATAAAGAGTTTCCTTTCGGATAATGAAGGCGGTGGAGGTGATAAAGGCGATAACGGTGGTCAAGGTGAAGTATCACTTCCGAATCCAGAAACACAGCTGCAAAAAGATATAACCCCAAAAATAACTCCCCCCTCAGATGCAGATCCACTCGTGAGCGGAGATACTATTTTATTACGTATGACTGCAAATGACGGTGAAGATTCGCGTATTCCGGAAAGTATTATTTATACACTGGACCGAACCGGATCAATCAGTTTGCCCTCACTGGGGCCGATCGTTATTTCAGGTCTGAATATAGCTCAGGCAGAAGAGCTAATTTCAATTGAACCTGCACTGAAAGGTTTGACTATTTCTATCAAAAGAATGCCCATTAATGGAGGTTTGGCACCTTTTGGTTATGATGTTTTTCTTGAGTCAGACCAATCATTCAACTCTATTACCGCACTTCCCGCACCTGATAACTATGTCGTCGGCCCAGGTGATACGGTGATTATTCAGCTCTTTGGGAAAGAAAATTCAGAATATGAACTGGATGTCAAAAGAAATGGCGCACTGTCATTCCCCGGGATTGGCCCCATTCAAGTCGCAGGTATTGACTTTATATCATTGAAAAAAGAGATTAAATCTCGTGTCAAAAGGCAATTTATCGGTACACAAGTGTCCGTTACACTTGGCCGTTTACGTTCAATACGTGTCTTTGTGCTGGGTGAAGTGATGCAGGCGGGGTCATACACCGTCAGCGGTCTTTCCACATTAACGAATGCCTTGTTTGCAAGTGGCGGAGTGAAAGGTATTGGTTCGCTCAGAAATATACAGTTAAAAAGAAATGGAAAAGTTATTTCAAACTTTGATCTGTATGATTTGCTTTTGCATGGAAATACCCAATCAGATAAGCGTTTACTGCCTGGTGATGTTATTTTTGTTCCACCCATCGGTAAAACAGTCGGGATTTCAGGAGAGATTTTACGGCCTGCGATCTACGAACTAAAAAATGAAAAGAGTATTAATGATTTAGTAAAAATGGCGGGAGGGTTTTCTCCAGAAGCACTGCTTGACAATATTCAAATCAAAAGAATTAAAAAGAGTGGAGGTCGTTCACTGCAAACCGTTGATTTAACGAGCAGTGAAAATGGTTTGGTTGGCCTGATGGATGGCGATATTGTCACGATACTTTCGCAACCCGATAAATTGGAAAAATTTGTCAGTTTACAGGGCTACGTTGAATCACCGGGTGATTATTCATGGTTTGAAGGTATGCGCATTCGCGATTTGATTCCTTCATTTAATATGTTGCTGCCTGGTGCAGACAAATATTATCTTGTGATCAAACGTCAATTTCAGGATAAAAGAGGGGTTGAATTATTAGATGTCAATCTCATGAAGGTTCTGAGCGCTCATTCGGATGAAGAAAATATTCCCTTGAATTCCAAAGATGAAGTTTATATTTTTGATTCGCGTAATGCTCGAACAACAGTTCTGGAGCCCTGGTTTAATTTAATCAGCAGCCAAACGAGCCCGGGTAACCCTCTTAAAATTGTCAATATAAAAGGTTTGCTGCACCACCCGGATCGTTACCCCCTGACTGAAAATATGAAAGTCAGTGACTTGTTGCGTGCAGCGGGCGGCCTGACGGATAATGCCTACACATTACGAGCAGAATTGACATCTTATGTCGTATCAGAAGGTGAGCGCCGTGAACTATTACGGCGAGATATTAATCTTGATCGTGCGTTAGCTGGTGATCAATCATTCGATGTTCAATTAAAACCCTATGATGAACTACTGGTGCGACGAATTCCCAGTTGGGACGAAGAGGGCCATATAGAGCTTTTAGGCGAGGTTGAATTTCCTGGCACTTACTCCATTGGTCGAGGGGAACGTTTGAGTGACGTTATAAAACGTGCTGGAGGCTTAACCGATATGGGTTACGCAAAAGGAGCCGTATTTGTACGAGAGTCGGTACGTGAAAGAGAGAGCAAGCATCTCAAACGCATGGCGATGCAACTGGAGCGTGACCTTGCGGTTGTCCAAGCTCATGGTGATGAGATTGGTCTGGATAAAGGGCAGACTATTCTTGAAGGAAAAGTGTTGTTGGAGCAAGTGCGTTCGGTCGAAGCGATGGGGCGCATGGTGATAAATCTTCCTACTATATTAGAGGAATCGGGTTCCTATGATGTCGCACTTCAAAGTAGTGATTTGCTTTATATTCCAAAAAGGCCTGACGAAGTGACTGTAGTGGGGGAAGTTTACCACTTAACATCCCATATTTATGAACAGGGAGTGAAACGTGATGAATATGTGCGGCTCAGTGGCGGAATTACCGAAAGGGGAAATAAAAAAGCTGTTTATGTTGTACATGCCAATGGTTCTGTAAGTCCGCCTAACAAGTGGTATCAAAAACCTGTAGAAATAGGGCCAGGGGATACGATTATTGTTCCTGTTAAAGTGGACCGGATTAGTAAACTGAAACTGTTTACTGATGTGAGCCAGATTATTTATCAGTTGGCTGTTTCAGCGGCTAGCTTGAAAGTATTTAATCTCTTATAGGGCTGGCTTTCTAAATGAGTGATGCGATGAATAACGAAAAGAAGCAAAACTCTTCTCAAGAAACAGAGAAAGTGATGCCACACTATGCTTATTACCCTCAGGCCAATATTGTGGAAGAAGACAAAATCAACCTATTGGACTATTGGTGGGTTTTGATCGAACGTAAAAAATTAATTATTCTTGTCACATTACTTTTTACCATTGCATCTATTGTGATTGCACTATTGACGACCCCCATTTACCGTGCTGAAGTGCTTCTTGCACCGATGGGCGAAGAGGATGGCGGAGGCGCTGCCGGCGCACTAGGGCAATTTGGAGGGCTCGCCTCCATGGTGGGTGTTGATCTTGGCAGTAATAATACAGAGCACTCACTCGCGGTATTGACATCAAGACGTTTTTTAGAAGTTTTTTTTCAAGAGGAAAAAATCTTGCCTATTCTGTTTTCTGATCAATGGGATGACTCTTCTGACCAATGGAGACTTGAAGCGGATCAAGGTCCACCCTCAATGTGGAATGCTTATAAAGTTTTTAGCAAATCAATTTTGAAGAGCTCTACTGATAAAAAAAGCGGCTTGGTGAGGATGACCGTTGACTGGAAAGATCCTGATCTGGCAGCAGAGTGGGCTAATAATCTGGTCGTTCGCCTCAATCAAAAGCTACGTGCCCTTGCTATCGCTGAAGCAGAAAACAGCATCAATTATTTACAAGCCCAGCTCCAGCAAACCTCTGTGGTTGATATGCATCAGGTTCTTTACCGATTGATTGAGACAGAAACACAAAAAATCATGTTGGCAAAAGTACGAGAGCAGTATGCTTTTAAGGTCATTGACCCTGCGGTAGTGCCTGAAGAAAAGATCAAGCCCAAACGTGCGGTGATCGTTGTTCTTGGGTTTTTAGCAGGCTTTATGTTCTCAATATTTTTAGCTTTTTTATTATCATTTATTGCTAAGCAGCGTAAATCTGCAAAATAGCATTTTAATGATTAATCATTTATTCAGCGCTGGAAACTTGGTTCTGGATGTCGAATTTGGAAATTCACATCGCTTTTTTTCTGCTTCAAAAAATAATTTTTTACCCAATTATGAAAATAGTGAAAGTTCTCATGTAAGCGCTATGATACCGGCAGCGACACTGGATATTACAGATACGGTAAAATTTGAAACAGGGCAATTCACAAGAGATTTATCCTTTCTGGCATTAGAGAGGAGTTACCTCTTTGATGCCGTATCCAGGTTTGTAGTGTACTCACAAAGCAACAGGCCCGCTTATATCGCCAGTAAGGAAATATGGCACAGTAACTCTAATATCTATCATCAATACCCCTATGCCAAGCCACGGTTGCCGATAGGCGATAATGAATGGATTACTTTTGGTGACAACCTTTCTGATTTACCTTCCGGGTTTGATAATGTCTTCTATATTCGGGATGAGTCACATGATGAAAAAGGTTATCGATGGATCGTTCATCACAGGTTTATTGCCAAAATAGATTCGGCTCATTTAATCGTAAGAGGGTGCCATCCCAAATTTAATAAGCCCTTTAAACTGCAAGCGATATGGCCAGAGTGGCTAAAAAGAAAACTATACCGAATAAGAGAGAGTAATTACCCTTTTTTCCCAATTCAGTCTGTAGGTGAGGTATCTATTCCTGAAAACAAAAAGTTCTCTATAAGAACAAAGATTCAAGTGAGCAATGAAACACAGAATTGAATCTTATAATGACTCCGGGAGAAAGCTTTTAGCACACCTTGATACTCAATTAAATGCTGAATCCGGCTTCCCCGATGAGCCAAGCTGGGGTTATGCATTTACCATGCTGGCAGCACTTCAGGAGAATTCAAATTACCTTGACAATAAACTGGCGCAACGTGCAGCCGGGTTTTTAGGAAATCAAAATAGCGCTACAGTAAATTTTCCCTGGGAATTTATTGTTCATGCGGTTCAACATTCTGCTGCATTAGTGAACAGCAAAAAAATAGATTTGCCCTTTAATCAATACCGTAAAAAGGGTACGCGTATGTTGAACTGGTATTTACTCAGACAGCTCAATAAAAGTTATTTTCGGCCGTTGAATATTGCCGAAATTTTTCTATTAAAAATGGCAAGGCTTTTCTACACCACAAAAGAAGGGTTAGTGCTTGATGAGCAACGAACTCGATCATTGCAATATCACGCCTTTTGTCTGTTTATTCTGGCGGAGTTAATGGATCGTTACCCAGAACATGAGTTTATTAAGGCATGGTTCTGCCATGCCATAAAATTTAGTTTGTCGACTATTCTTGATGATGGCACAGCCTTGTATATAGGGCGAGGGCAAGAGCAAATCTTTGGTTATGGTGCATTGATCTATTCGTTAGAAAAATATAATAAAAATCATCAGGAAATTGATCCTTCCATTCTTGATGCACTTCAAAAGCGTGTATTAGGCTTTCAAAGAGATGACGGCAGTTTTCCGCTGGTTTTATGTAAACGTCAACCCGAGCAGGAAGAGGTTTCTTTCAGGAAAGACAAGCCTTCAGGGTGGTATGGATACAATACTTTATATGATTACCAGCCATTCCTTGCCTATTGTCTTCTCAAGACGGGAAGGCTATGAATATTTTTCAACGTAAACTGGGTGGCGGGGCAACCGTTATTTGGGCGACTCCTTTGTCAGGTTACGGGCATATTGCCGATGAACAGCCACTGCCTTATATACATTACAAAGGAAATGAACTCACTCCGCGCTTTGGTGGAGAAGAGGGGCAAGT
>CAYXVC010000007.1:34859-37862 GCA_964468225.1 uncultured Gammaproteobacteria bacterium | reverse complement strand
GAAGATGGCGGCAAGGTCAATTCGGTTAAGGCGTTTTTAGCCAGTGATGATCGTGTGCTGGTTGCTACCCACGCTACCTTCCGCTTTGCGGTGGATCGCTTTGGCATTGAGGCATTTGATAACCGCCTGATTGCGGTGGATGAGTTTCACCATGTGAGTGCCAACCCTGAAAATAAGCTGGGTGCTCATCTTGGCCAGTTTATCGCCCGCGACAAGGTGCATCTTGTCGCCATGACCGGCTCCTACTTTCGTGGCGATGCCGAGGCGGTGCTGTCGCCGCAGGACGAAGCTAATTTTGAAACCGTCACCTACACCTATTATGAGCAGCTCAATGGCTATGAATATCTGAAAACGCTGGATATTGGTTATTACTTCTATTCTACCGGTTCCTATACGGAAGAAATCCTGAACGTTTTAGACCCAACCGAAAAAACCATCATTCATATCCCCAATGTCAATTCACGGGAGAGCAGCAAAGATAAGATTAAGGAAACAGAAAATATTTGGCATGCACTAGGAGAGTGGGAAGGAACGGATGCCGACACGGGCTTCCATTTGGTAAAAAGGCCTGATGGGCGCATCCTTAAAGTTGCTGATTTGGTAGAGGACGATCCCAGCAAACGCGATAAGGTCTCTGCGGCATTAAGGTTGCCTGAGGCCAAACACAACCGCGACCATGTGGATATCATTATCGCCTTGGGCATGGCCAAGGAGGGGTTCGACTGGATCTGGTGCGAACACGCGCTGACGGTGGGGTATCGCTCCAGCCTGACCGAAATTATTCAGATCATCGGCCGCGCCACCCGTGATGCCGAAGGTAAAACCCATGCCCGCTTTACCAATCTGATCGCGGAACCGAATGCCGAGGAAGAGGCGGTGGTGGATGCGGTAAACGATACCCTGAAAGCCATCGCCGCCAGCCTGTTGATGGAGCAGGTGCTGGCGCCCAAATTTAACTTCACCCCTAAAAACAGCGGCCCCGTTGAGGGGTTTGATTATGGTGAAAATGGCTATAACCCGAAGACTAATAATGTCGGTTTTAATGAATCAACCGGCCAGTTTCAGATCGAGATAAAAGGGTTGGTGGAACCGAAGAGTAATGAGGCGCAGCGCATCTGTCAGGAAGATCTGAACGAGGTGATTACCGCCTTTGTGCAGGATAAAACAACCCTTGAGCGTGGCCTGTTTGATAAAGAGATGGTGCCAGAGGAGCTAACGCAGGTTCGCATGGGTAAGATTGTGAAGGATAAATATCCTGAGCTTGATGGTGAAGACCAAGAGGCCATTCGGCAACATGCGATTGCGGCTCTTAACCTGACCCAGCAGGCCAAGGAGCGGGTGAACGCAGGTGACGGCGCAATGAAATCTGGCGGCACGGCCTTGATTGATGGGGTGCGCAAGTTTGCCATGGATGTACGTGATCTTGATATCGATTTGATCGATCACATCAACCCGTTCAGTGAAGCCTATGCCATTCTTGCCAAAGCCATGAATGAAGAGAGCTTGAAGCAGGTGGCGGCGGTAATCGCGGCCAAACGTATCAATCTCTCACTGGAAGAGGCGAGAGAGCTGGCCAAACGTGCTTTGAAATTCAAACAGGAGCGTGGACGGTTGCCCTCTTTGACTTCGCCTGATCCGTGGGAAAAACGCATGGCCGAAGGGATCGCTCTTTTGCAGAGGAAGGCGATGGAGGTGAGTAATGGCTGAGATGTCTGATCTGGAGTTGTTGGGTGCGCTTGGCGTTGATATTACCCCAGAAAAGAAGATGGCCCGTTCTCCACGGGAGGAGCGGATCATTGCCGGGTTTGAAGAGATTCAGCGCTTCGTTGAGCAGCAGGGTCGCATGCCTACACATAGCGAGGACAATGACATTTTCGAGCGGCTTTACGCCACACGACTGGATCAGATGCGCCAGCAGCCAAAGTGCCGAGAGCTGCTTCTGGCGCTGGATCATCAAGGGTTGCTGGATGATTCTTATCAGGAAGCAAAAATGGCTGTTGATGAACTGGACGATGATGAGCTGCTGGCGCAGTTAGGCGTACCGAAACCCGGTGAAGGGGATGTGACGCATCTTAAACACGTTAAGTCTCGTGCAGAAATTAGAACAGCAGAGGAGATAGCAAACCGCACACCATGTAAAGAGTTTGATAAGTTTAAACCCGTTTTTGATGCGGTTCAGAAAGAGCTGGATAGTGGGGTTAGAGAGACTCGACCGTTTAGGGATTACGCTGAAGTCAGGGAGAGAGACCTCTTTATTCTCTCTGGACAGAAGGTCTATGTGGCCGAGGTGGGGGAAGAGTTTTTAGCTGAGCATGGCCGGCCAGACAGTCGATTACGTGTTGTCTACGACAATGGCACTGAGAGTGATCTTCTGATGAGGTCGTTGCAACGTGCGCTAAATAAAGATCCAATTGGCAGACGAATTATTGACCCATCACCAGGGCCACTATTTTCTGGGATAATGGATGGTGAGGACTTTGCTAGTGGAACGATCTATGTGCTAAGGAGTAAATCAGATCACCCGGTGATTAGTGAGAATCGAGATATTGTTCATAAGATTGGTGTCACCAGTGGCAGTGTGGAGAGGCGTATTACTAATGCCAAACTGGATCCCACCTTTTTAATGGCTGATGTCGAGGTAGCGGCCACTTATGAGCTTTACAACATCAATCGCTCCAAGCTGGAAAACATCCTCCATAAATTTTTTGAAGCAGCCCGGCTCGATATTCAGATCAATGATCGTTTCGGCCACCCTGTAGTGCCAAGGGAGTGGTTTTTGGTACCGCTGTTTATTATTGATGAGGTAGTTGAAAAGATTAAGAATGGAACGATTGGAAAGTATGTATACGATATGAAGTCCGCAGCCTTGGTATCTGGTAAGAGATAATGCGCTATGGTTTTGGCAAAAAGGTCCGAACACTTTATTAAAGGTACGGTGCTTCGCCTCACGCCAAGTTCTGGGTAGATCGTTATTGCACTTTAGCGCGTCGTAAATTTCGATAA
>CAYXVC010000007.1:33309-34759 GCA_964468225.1 uncultured Gammaproteobacteria bacterium | reverse complement strand
TGGGCTAATTCGGGATTATCAAACCAAGGGTAGCGGTATCGTAGTCGTGGGCTCCGATGAACCTCGTCTTCGGTAATTTTGAGAATGGTGAGTACATACTCTTTATGCCCAAATTTGATCCCTAGCATGGGTCTGACCCGCTTGGCCAATCGTAGGTAAGCGTTGGTGTCGAGCAGGACGAGTGTCAATGAGTCAGTTCTTCATGCAATGCATGGGCATCGCTAATGGAGAGATCCAGCACCTGTTGTAGATAACCAGGGCCAGTGCCTTTGTCTAAAATCATCTGCTTGAATGCATGAAAAAAGGTTGAGTGGAAGATGTTTTCACTGGCGGCGATGTAATGCTTTGCATTGGGCGGCATGGGGTCAAACAGTGCTTCGCTAACCAATGAGCCTGGATTGCTATTGCGTACCATGTGAATAGCGCGGTCATCAACGCGTAGGCTAGGCAATCTGGAAAATTCGGCATATTCTTTTACACGCTGATAAACAGTATTTAATGAGATAGAGTGGCTATGAGCGTGTTGTTGCAACACCTGTATCTCAGTGTTGGCACTGTGTTTTTGGCTTGCCTCTGCATAGGCAATTTCTGCGCTGGATTTGGGAAACAGAAGTGAGCCGGCGAAGGCATCTGCATAATCTTCTCCTTCATTGGTACCTGTCAGGCATGGTGTGTAAACGTGAGCAAGCTCATGTGCCATCCAGAATTTAAAGTCTTCAATGCGGGTATCCAGGTTCACAAAAATAAAGGTGACATCTTCTTCTGGTAGACGAATGTGCATGGCATTTTCATGCTTGCCCTTGGCTCCCCAAAGTACCGGGATAAGAATAGCTCCACAGTTTTCGAATTCGCCAATCAGTTGTTCATAACGTATTACGGCTTGATCCCCAAGGCCTAATCGTTCTCGGGTCTGAGATACAGCGAGTTGCAATTTGTTGTATTCGGTAGAGGGTGAAGTGATCAGGGTACGCAGTGCCTGCATCTCTGGCAGATAGGGCAGCAGCGGTTTCAGTAGCATGCCGATCTCGATTGCCTTGGTGATATGGATATCAGTAGTTTTTGTACTACCTTTCTTGCGGAAGGCGACAATAGGGCAGTTTGTGTTGTCCATTTCAACCAGCTGCTCGAAGCCAAGGTGTAGCAGTGTAGCGAGTTTTAACAGCGTGGCAGGTCGTGGAAAGCCCTCTCCTTTCAGCCAATTGGTCACTGATTGAGCCGAAACACCAACCTCTTCGGCGAGTCGGGACTGAGTCCAGCCTTGCTTCTTAAGTGCAGATTGGAGAGCCTTATTATTGATTACTTTACGCATGATGGTGGATTATAGTGACCCCGCTTTTGAAATCAAGTTTTTTCAAGTATCGACCATAATCACTTGAACTTCAATGTGATTATATTTTTTGGGTGTTATCAGAGTATCAGGTGCTTTAATTAATTTACGTTTTGAGGCAGT
>CAYXVC010000007.1:0-33209 GCA_964468225.1 uncultured Gammaproteobacteria bacterium | reverse complement strand
AAGTATTGCGCTGAGGTTCCACCCAGGCGGCAGCCTCGCTTTTTTAATGCAATCAAGAGTTCGACATACTTTTCTGTTGGCCAATATGCAAAATATTGAGCGGCACTTCCATGCTCTTCGGCAAGATCACATAAAAACGTCGCATTGTTACGAACGGCCAGTATTTTTGTGGCGTGCCTGACAATGCGGGTGTCTTTTAAAAAGGCATCAAAATCGTCATCCGACATGTATTTCCAGCGTTTTGGTTGAAAGCCTCCGAACGCTTCTTCGAATTGAGGCCACTTCTTTTCGATCACTTTCCAGCTAAAACCGGCTTGAAAAATACACCTGCTCATCATGGCTAACCACCGGTCGTCAGGAATTTCAGCCAGCTCATCGCTTGATAAGGGGGTGGGTAAAAGTGACTCAAGTACATCGTTACCCCCCTTTTTTTGTGCCGCCTGGTCATAGAGGGATTGGAATGATCTCATGCTAACTCCTTTATTGGTACAGGTGATTGGAGAGCAATATAGCTTTAAGTTGAAACGATTACGACCGTTCGATTTAAGATTCATTTCAGGTCATTGTTTTATTGGCCAGTTTTCAGCATTGTGAAAATCTCAACTCAAGCTCAATTCCTAAAGTTGAGTGGAATGAAGTCGCTAGAAAAAACATGAGCTTTTAAAATTGTGCTCTTGATTTTCTTGTAGCACATGTTACGACCGAATTTTTTCCAAGTCTGAAAGCAAAGTTTTTGATTAATATATGGAGTACGGAATATTATGGATATGACAAGTTCCTCTTCAACTTTCCGTAAGCTGATTTTTTTATTGGTATTATTTTCAGTTGCGGTTTCCCTTCCTGTCAGCGCTAAAATATCAGTCACACCGAATGCTTTTGAATTTGGGTGGGCGGCGTACGAATATGGCGATTATCAGGAGGCTGCAAGGGTATGGAAACCTCTTGCGGAACAGGGGGATAGCCAGGCACAACTTAATTTGGGAACACTTTATGATTTTGGTCAAGGTGTTTCAATGGACGTTGCACTTGCTGTTAAATGGTATCGTGCGGCTGCAATTCAAGGGGGTCAAGCAGCTCAATTTAATCTGGGCATGATGTATGAGACGGGTCGTGGTGTGTCTCAAAGTTATGCTGATGCTGCTATGTGGTATCAAAAATCAGCTGAGAAAGGTCTTGCGATTGCACAGCATCAGCTGGGCGTTATGTATCTTGATGGGGCGGGTGTTCCAGCGAATCATCAATTGGCGCTGCAATGGCTGGAAAAAGCAGCCGAGCAAAATTATGCCGATGCCTCGTATCAGTTAGGTTCTATGTATGCCAATGGGGAAGGCGTATCAAAAGATACTGATATATCTGCTGATTGGCTGAGTCGATCCAAAGCCGCGTATCGTGATCAGGGTGATGCGGATAAAGTGGAGCTTATTTCAAATGCTCTGGCGCTATATAAAGCAGGGCATGGCCTTGCTTCTGCACTGGATACATCGGCATCCAATGTATCTCAGGCGATGTCATTCGACAACCCTGAAGGAGCCTCGTTTGGCACGGGGTGGCCAGTCGCTTCAGGCCATGTGATTACCAATTACCATGTGATTGCCGACAGTAAAGAGATCGTGCTTATTGACCGTGAGGGAAAAGAGATTTATGCCCGCGTTGTTTTGACGGATGAAATTAATGATATTGCTCTATTATCTGTCGATCATTTTGACCAGTTGCCCCCGGCCTTGCCGTTATCATCGAAGCTGGCCGGCCTTGGAGCGAATGTATTCACCATTGGTTATCCGCGGGTGGATGTGCTTGGTCGATCGCCCAAAATCTCGGCGGGTTTGATCAGTAGCGAAAACGGTCTGGAGGATAACCCGGATTCTTATCAGACCAGTGTGGCCATTCAATCTGGAAACAGTGGTGGGCCATTGCTCAATATGCGTGGCGAGGTTGTAGGTTTGGTGGCTTCTATGCTGGGTTTTGTCGACCCTGCGACGGGGACAACAAAAACCATCAACAACATCAGTTTTTCTGTGAAAGTCGAGCGCGTTAATCATTTGTTGGAACAATTGCCACAAAAGCAGAAAACCATCAGTGAGCTGCCCAATCATCCCGAAAATCTTGAAGTGCTTGCCAGTCGGATTCAGGATTCCATTCTCGTTGTTATGGTTCGGTGATTTAATAACTGTCCATCCCCGTCGCCATAAAAATATGGCATAGATTCATTGTGGCGATTTCTTAGCTGCGGTATCCTCACAGTTTTTATCGAATCACGCAGCCATGAACGAAAATTATAATCCGTTAGAGATCGAGCGCAGTGCGCAGCAGTATTGGGAACAGCACGAGAGTTTTAAAGCGGTTGAAGATCCGCAGCGGGAAAAGTTTTATTGTCTGTCGATGTTTCCTTATCCTAGTGGTCGTTTACACATGGGGCATGTGCGCAATTACACCATTGGCGATGTCATCAGTCGTTATCAGCGAATGCAAGGTAAAAATGTGCTGCAACCGATGGGTTGGGATGCGTTTGGTCTGCCTGCAGAAAATGCAGCGCTAAAAAATAACGTGCCCCCAGCGGCATGGACGCGTGACAATGTAGATTACATGCGTGATCAATTGAAGCAGCTCGGTTTTGGTTATGACTGGGATCGTGAACTGGCCACCTGTCATCCCGATTATTACCGCTGGGAGCAATGGTTATTTACCCGTCTGTACGAAAAAGGTTTGGTCTACAAAAAAGTATCGGCGGTCAATTGGTGTCCGAATGATCAAACCGTATTAGCCAATGAGCAAGTGATTGATGGCTGTTGCTGGCGCTGCGATACCACCGTACAGCGCAAAAAAATTCCACAGTGGTTTTTGAAAATCACTGATTATGCGGATGAGCTGCTTGAAGACCTTGATAAATTAGAGGGCTGGCCAGAGCAGGTTCGCACGATGCAGCGTAACTGGATTGGTCGTTCTGTTGGATTGGAGCTGGAGTTTGCAGCAAGTGGTACCCAATTTCCTGAGCCACTCACTGTTTTTACAACACGTCCTGATACCTTGATGGGTGTCACGTATGTAGCGGTGGCAGCGGGTCATCCACTGGCATCAAAAGCTTCAGAAAACAATGCAGAGCTGCAAGCGTTCATCGAAGAGTGCGCTAATATGGACGTCGCCGAAGCAACGCTTGAGACCATGGAAAAGCGCGGTATGGATTCGGGTATCAAAGTGGTTCATCCGGTTACGGGTGAAGAGGTGCCTGTATGGGTCGCCAACTTTGTACTTATGGGTTACGGCACGGGCGCGGTGATGTCAGTTCCCGGGCATGATCAGCGTGATTATGAATTTGCTAAAAAATATGACTTGCCCATTCGACAGGTGATTGCGCCTGCTGATGGAGGTGCGAGCAGCATTGATGAAGCCGCTTTCACGGATAAAGGTATATTGATTAACTCCGGTCAGTTTGATGGGTTGACCTCAGAAGCGGCTTTCGATGCGGTCGCCCTCATGCTGGAAAAAGAGAAAAAAGGCCAGCGACAGGTCAATTACCGTCTGCGTGATTGGGGGGTTTCTCGCCAACGCTATTGGGGCGCACCGATTCCGATCATTAATTGTGACCAATGTGGCGCAGTGTCGGTGCCTGATAAAGATCTGCCCGTCAAACTGCCTGAAGAGGTTGAGTTTGAAGGGGTGGGTTCACCGATTAAAAAAATGCCGGAGTTTTACGAAACGACTTGTCCCAAATGTGGTGGTAAAGCGGAGCGTGAGACGGATACATTTGATACTTTTATGGAATCCTCATGGTATTACGCGCGTTATACCTGCGCGGATAATGATAAAGCGATGCTGGACGAGCGTGCTGATTACTGGTTGCCGGTCGATCAATACGTAGGCGGAATCGAACACGCCATTTTGCATCTACTCTACGCCCGATTTTTCCAGAAGCTGATGCGGGATGTGGGGTTGGTGAAAGAGGGTGAACCTTTTTCCAATCTGTTAACACAAGGCATGGTGTTGAAAGATGGCACCAAAATGTCCAAATCCAAAGGCAATACGGTGGATCCGCAAGGGCTGATTAAAAAGTATGGCGCAGATACCGTGCGCTTGTTTACCATGTTTGCCGCGCCACCGGAGCAATCGTTGGAATGGGCGGACAGTGGTGTGGACGGTGCGTCACGCTTTCTGAAGCGTTTGTGGAAACGGGTTTATGAGCATGTCGGCCGTGGAACCGTTTCTACGCTGGATGTGGCAAACTTGAATGCCGTACAAAAAGCGTTACGTTGCCAAACCCATGAAACCATCGCCAAAGTCAGCAATGATATGGGAAAGCGTTTCACTTTTAATACCGCGATTGCTTCAGTGATGGAGTTGCTGAATGCATTATATCGTTTTGAAGACAGGTCTGAGCAAGGCCGAGCCGTCGAGCAAGAGGCTTTAACCGCAGCTGTCCTGTTATTGGCACCGATTGTTCCACATGTCAGTCATACTTTGTGGCAGACTTTGGGTGGAGAAGGGGTTGCGATCAATGCGGCATGGCCCGTGGTGGATAAAGCGGCATTAGTGAAGGATACTCTTGAATTGGTGGTGCAGGTGAATGGCAAACTGCGTGGTCGTATTAACGTTGCAGCCGATGCGACAAAAGATGTGATTGAAGCAGCAGCGCTGAATGATGAAAATGTCCAGCGTTTTCTGGAAGGAAAAGTGATGAGGAAAGTGATTGTTGTGCCCAAACGTTTAGTCAATATCGTAGTGAGCGATGCATAGTTCCCGTTTGAAAATCATTGCTGCGTTGCTGATTGTTTGTCAGTGTGTGCTGCTATTGTCAGGCTGTGGTTTTCGTCTGCGTGGCAGTGATGTGCAAAAAATAGATCAAATAGTTTATGTTCAGACCCAAAATTCACAAAGTGCGTTGATGATGTATCTGCATGATTATCTCGATCTGACAAAAAATCGTGATGAGGCTGATTCTGTATTAATCATCACCAATGAAAGCAAAGGCCGGCGTGTTCTTTCCGTCGCCAGTGATGGTAAGGTTGAAGAGTATGAGTTGCAGTATGTGGTGACTTTTTCCGCACGCGATCGCAACAGTGATGCAAAAGCATCCGACTCGATGATTTTGCCTCAGCAGAGTGTGACCTTGAAGCGCACTTATCAATTCGATGAATCGGCTGTATTGGCGATTGAAGCAGAAAAGTCTACTTTGTATGAGGCCATGGCCGATGATGCGGCGCGTCAGATTGCACGTCGTTTAGAAGTGGCCATAACCCGGTAAATTTATAATGGATGTCTCTTATCTTCTTGATTCCTTAAATGATGCGCAACGTGAAGCGGTCTCTTCACCTGTAGAACATCGTCTGGTGCTTGCAGGTGCAGGCAGTGGTAAAACACGCGTTCTGGTGCATCGTATCGCATGGCTGATGCGTGTTGAAGGTGTATCTCCGTTTGGTATTTTAGCGGTAACTTTTACCAATAAAGCAGCCGCTGAAATGCGTGTGCGTCTGGATAGTTTGTTAGGTATTCCGATCAGTGGCATGTGGGTGGGCACATTTCATGGAATTGCTCACCGCCTGTTGCGTACCCACTGGCAAGAAGCCAAACTGCCAAAAACATTTCAGATTCTTGACTCAGAAGATCAGTTTCGTATTGTGAAGCGAGTGCATAAGGCGCTGGAGCTTGATGATAAACGTTGGCCACCGCGCCAATCTCAGTGGTACATCAATGGTAAAAAGGATGAAGGCTTACGTCCTCAGCACCTGGATGATAACGGTGACTTTCAGGAAAGAAAACTGATTGAAATTTATCAAGCGTATGAAGCATCGTGCCAGAAAAGCGGAGTGGTCGATTTTGCTGAGCTGTTATTGCGAGCACACGAACTGCTACGTGATAGTCCAACACTGCTTGCACACTATCAAAACCGTTTTCGCCATATTCTGGTAGATGAGTTTCAGGATACGAATACGTTGCAATACGCTTGGCTGCGCTTGCTGGCAGGTAAAGAAGGCAAGCTGTTTTCCGTCGGTGATGACGATCAATCCATTTATGGCTGGCGTGGCGCAAAAATTGAAAATATTCAACGTATCAGTGAGGATTTTTCAAATGTCGGTGTGATTCGTCTGGAGCAAAATTATCGCTCGACAAATAATATTCTATCTGCCGCCAATGCGATCATTGAAAAAAATGAACATCGCATGGGCAAGAAGTTATGGACAGATGATGAGCAGGGCGAGCTGATTTTGCTCTATACGGCTATGAATGAGCTGGACGAAGCACAGTTTATCGCCGAGCGTATTCAAAAGCTGGCAGAATCAGACGGTTATTCGCGTAATGACTTTGCACTGTTGTATCGTTCCAATGCACAATCTCGTGTGCTTGAAGAGGCCTTGATTCGTGCGGGTTTGCCGTATCGTATTTATGGTGGCCTGCGATTTTTTGAACGTGTTGAAATCAAAGATGCAATGGCATATCTGAGACTGCTCAAAAATCGTGATGACGACACATCGTTTGAACGTGTGGTGAATACACCGACACGCGGCATCGGCCAGCGCACATTGGACATTATCCGTGTGCGGGCACGCGAGCAAGTGACTTCAATGTGGCAGGGTGCTTCGTCTATTTTGGCTGAAAATGAACTCACGGCACGCGCGGGAAATGCAGTAAAAGTTTTTCTGGATCTCATTGAGCAAACAGATCAGGAAACGACCGATTTGTTGCTGCATGAGTGTGTCGAACAGATGATTCAGCAGAGTGGTTTGATTGATCATTATAAAAAAGAGAAGGGCGAAAAAGGTCAGACTCGCATTGAAAACCTCGGTGAATTGGTCACCGCAGCACGTTATTTTGAACCGAGTGATGACGCTGAAGATGAACAAATGGATTATCTGGATGCATTTTTAGCACACGCTGCACTGGAAGCCGGTGAATCACAAAGTGAGCCTGGCGATGATTGTGTGCAGTTAATGACGCTGCACTCTGCAAAAGGGCTGGAATTTCCGGTGGTATTTATGTGTGGTCTGGAAGAAGGTTTGTTTCCTCATAAACGCTCCAGTATGGAACCCAGTCAGCTCGAAGAAGAGCGTCGGCTCTGTTATGTCGGAGTGACACGAGCGCGTAAACAACTGATTTTATGTCATGCAGAGCATCGGAGACTTTACGGGGAAGACCACTATCCTCAACTGTCCCGCTTTGTGCGTGAAATTCCTGATGAGTTGCTTGAAGAAGTTCGTCAGAATTATGGAGCAGTGCGGCCTTCCGGTATGAATTTGAGTCTCGGTTCGCCGGTTAAAAAATCATCATCACAAGTTGGAGGGTTAGGTTTGGGGCAGTCGGTTTCTCACGCTAAATTTGGTTCGGGTGTGGTGATGGATTTTGAGGGCGAAGGCAATCATGCGCGCGTTCAGGTTAATTTTGATACCCATGGCAGCAAGTGGTTGGTCTTGGCGTATGCAAAGTTGCAGGTGTTATAACTATTTTTTCTATTCGGCCTTTTCAAAGGGTTGCCGATTTTTAATATGGTCAATATCTTTTACTGGTTTTCCAATAAAATGACCTTGGGCAAAATCAACACCGAAACTTTTTAATAATTGAAAGGTTTCTTCATCTTCAATGGATTTTGCAATCATCTGTTTATTCATGGCATGAAGAATTTTCTGGATGGACTGCACCATAGCTTGCTTGACCGGATCGTTGACCAGGTCGCGTATTAGAGAGCCATCTATTTTGACTTTATCAATGGGCAAATGTTTGAGGTAATAAAAGGAGCTGAATCCAGAGCCAAAATCATCCAGAACAAAATGACAGCCTATATTCTTCAGTTCATGGATAAATATTGAAGCTGCATTCATGTTGATGATAATAGCACTTTCATTGATTTCAAAAGTGAGACGAGAGGCCTCAATGCCTGTGGTTTCGATCAGATTGCGAATCAATGGTAATAATTCATCATCTTCCAGCGAGTGGCCTGAAAGATTGATGGAAAAAGAGATGTTTGAGTCCAGCCGAGCTAACTGCATGATGGCTTTTTGAGTGGTGACTTTGTCGATGCGATGGATTAAGTCAAAACGCTCTGCCGCAGGTATAAAACCGCCCGGCAGGATTATTTTTCCGCTATGGGTGATCATGCGCATGAGCACTTCAAACTCTAAGACTTTACCATTCGGGATGGAAATAATGGGTTGATAGACCAATTGCAAGTGATCATCATTATCAAGCATATGCCGAACACGGCTAGCCCAGCCTGTATCAATATTAAACTCGGATATATCATCTGATTCGTCTGAATTATCGGATTCGTAAAATTTTGCCTGATTGCGTCCCGCTGTTTTTGCGGTATGACAAGCTTGGTCTGCTTGTGAAAGCACTTCTTCTACCGAGTGGCTGGAGTGATCAATCAGAGTCATGCCAATACTGCAGCTGATATTGAATGTTTGACAGTCTTCGACAAAGCGGTACTCTTCAAACATGGCTAACAAATTATTTGAGATATGTTCTGCTTTTTCGTTGTTGGTATTGTGAAGCAGGATGGCAAATTCATCGCCACCAAGACGAGCCAACAGATCACCGTCACGCGTATGAGTCTCCATCATTCGGGCGCACTCAATTAACAAACGGTCACCGGATGCATGGCCTAAAGTATCATTGACCTCTTTGAACCGATCAAGGTCAATATAAAAGAGCATGCACTGAATATCGCGATGTGCAACACGTGCGATGAGTTGTTCGAGTGCACTATTAAAGTAATGACGATTATGAAGGCCAGTCAGTGAGTCGTGTTCAGCTTGATAGGTCAGCTTTTTATCCTGATCTCCCAATGTCTGAAACAAGGTGCTGAGTTCCTGTGTTAAATAGCCGATTTCGTCACTTGATTGGGGGGTGAGTTGCGCTGCAATCAGGCTGCGAGAGTGATTTTCTGCGCCACTCTTTTTGAGTAAATTGATGACGGGTTGTAATGACTGAGTGATGCTACGCAGTGAAAGCCCTGCCACCATAATGGTGGTGATGCCCAAACCAAGCCATGCGAGTAAAAATTCAAGCTTGAAGGTGTCTGTTCTCCAGGAGATATAACCAAGAAGAACAGCGCTGGTGAGCAGGGGATAAATACCGCCTAACAGAAAGCTTCGTAATTTTAAACTGACCCGAATACGATCCAGCTCAATGTAGGCAATCAATCGCCCCAGTTTGTTAAAGGCTTGAAAATAAAGTGGTATACCGATTAAAGCAGTGACAGCGAGATACAGTAAGGCAAACGTTGCAGTTTCTGAAAATCGCATTGCATAATCATTCAAGTGTGTGGTTGTAGTATAAAATGCGAGTACGCTAAAAATGACATAGTGAATTAACAAGCCCCAGTAGTTAATATGAAAGCGGGCAAGGTTTCTGTTGAGCACAGGGGAAAGTTTTGTGAAGGTTTCTTCTTTAAAGGCTTTCTGAAAAATATTCATAAAACGCCAAAAATGAATGCGCGAAATGACAAACATAGCGATCGCAATGATCCATATCAGGTTTTGCTGCCATAAAGGGTAAAGTGAGTAAGAGTCAAATAGCCCCGTATAATATGCCAATAGCAGGCAGGTCACTGGAATGAGTAGGAATGCTAAAGTGGTGATCAGTGAAAAGCGGCTGCGAATCTGCTGAAAATTTGCTTTCCTGTTGAGATAATGTGACATGGTTGTATTTAGGTTTTATTTAGAATTAACCAAAAAGCACCGTAATGAAACTCTATCATCATGAAATTATTTACATATTGCAAATTGAATGTGGTTTTTCCAGGTTTTCTTTTTACGCCCATGCGCGTTCTTTAGGTCAGTCGGCGCAGTTCTGATGGCAGGGGAAATATAGTGGTTTCCGGCTCACCTTCGGCCTCTTCGACACTATTCGCTCCGAGGCCTTTCAAGTGTTCAATGACCCACTCTACGAGCAATTCAGGCGCAGAAGCACCGGCAGTGATACCGATCAGTTTTTTACCAAAGAGCCAGTTTGGATCAATATCTTCCGGGCCATCAATCAGATAAGCATCAACACCGAGTTTCTGTGCAATCTCTCTTAAACGGTTTGAATTAGAGCTATTTTTAGAGCCGACGACAAAGACTAAATCACACTGCTGGGCGAGCCGTTTCACGGAATCTTGCCGATTTTGGGTGGCATAGCAGATGTCATTTTTCTTGGGGCCTGCTAATTTTGAATAACGTTGACGCAGGGCGGCAATGGTGTGTGATGTATCATCCATTGAAAGCGTTGTTTGGGTGGAGTATGCAACGTCTGATGAATTTTCCAGATTCAGATTGGCAACATCCTCTGGTGTTTCGACCAGATGAATCGTTGCCTGGCCACTTTTACTTTCATATTGACCTAATGTGCCTTCCACCTCCGGGTGACCTGCATGGCCGATCAGAACAACATCTCGCGCTTCTTTGCTATGGCGCTCAACCGCTAAATGAACTTTGGTGACGAGTGGGCAGGTGGCATCAAATACTTTTAATTTACGTCGCTCTGCTTCCTGTCGTACCGCTTTTGAAACACCGTGCGCACTGAATATTACTGTGGAATCGGCAGGAACTTCATCCAGCGTTTCAACAAAAACAGCGCCTCGTTTGCGCAAATCGTTGACCACAAATTTGTTGTGAACCACTTCATGGCGCACGTAAATGGGTGCACCATGAAACTCCAGTGCACGCTCTACAATTTCAATGGCACGGTTGACTCCAGCACAAAAGCCACGCGGGTTGGCTAGAATAATTTTCATGACTGTTCGGGTTGTTTTCTAAAAGTATCAATAATAAGCATGATTGCGCCCGCGATAATGGCGGAGTCTGCGATATTAAATGCAGGCCAGTACCACGATTGGTAATAAAGCTGAATAAAATCGACCACATGACCGAGTTGAATGCGATCCCATACATTACCGATTGCACCGGCTAAAATCAGTGACAGCGCAATTGCAAGCCATCTTTGATTGGCCTTTAATGTGTATAGCCAATAGATAATGGCGGCGCTCACAATGAGTTTGAGCGCAGTGAAAAACCAGCGCTGCCAACCGCCAGCTTCGCTGAGAAAACTAAAAGCGGCTCCTTTGTTATAAGCCAGCATCAGATTAAACGAAGGCATAATGGGAACCTGCTCAAGATAGACCAGATGGGTTTCAGCCAGAAACTTTGTCCATTGATCCGCCGCTACTATTATAATTGTGATCCATAACCAGATGAGGCCACCAAGTTTGTTTTTTTGTTTATCAGAGATCATGCGAATTTCCTTTGTTCACCTTGGCCGTCGACATTTTCAATGCAACGATTACAAAGTTCTGGGTGTTCGTGATGAGTGCCGACATTTTCACGATGATGCCAGCAGCGTACACATTTTTCGTGTGCTGAAGATTGAGCCACAATCCAGAGTCCATCCATTGAGCTTTGGATAGCGTCAGCCGGCCTGTTTTCCAGTGGATGAATGCGTGCATAAGAGGTAATCAAAACAAAGCGCAGTTCGTCATCCAGTTGTGATAAGTTTTGTAGTAATTCAGCATCACAGTAGAGATCAATTTCAGCATCAAGCGGGGAGCCGATGTCGCCACTAACACGTAATCCCTCAAGAACTTTACTCACCGCTTCGCGTACAGCAATAATCTGATTCCAATCAAAGGGGTCAGAGTCAATCAATTTGCCTTCAAAGCCATCCACTTGATACCACTCATTAAGGAAAACCGATTCATTGCGTTTACCCGGAATAAATGGCCAGATTTCATCCGCAGTGAAACTCAAAATAGGCGCTAACCAGCGAGTCAGCATTTCGATGATGTGATACATCGCTGTTTGCGCCGAGCGCCGAGCCAGGCTGTTTTCTTGTGTGGTGTATTGGCGATCTTTGATGATATCCAGATAAAAACCACCCAGTTCTATTGCACAAAAATGATGCACTTTTTGATAAATCTGGTGAAATTCAAAAGTATCATAAGCTTCGATCAGCTCATCTTGCAGCTGCATGGCGCGACGTACGGCCCAGCGATCCAGTGCCAACATTTCATTGGGTGCAACGCTATTGGTTTCAGGTTCAAAGCCAGTGAGATTAGATAATAAAAAGCGAGCGGTATTACGTAGGCGGCGATAGGTGTCCGCAGTACGTTTCAGGATTTCATCTGAAACATGCATTTCTGTGGTGTAATCCGTGGCGGCAACCCACAAGCGAATAATATCAGCACCCAGATTTTTAACAATTTTTTGTGGCGCAATGGTATTGCCTTCAGACTTGGACATCTTGCGGCCTTTGGCATCCACGGTAAAACCATGAGTCAGCACATTGCGGTAAGGTGCTTCGCCATGCATTGCAACGGCGCTCATCAGGGAGGATTGAAACCAGCCGCGATGCTGGTCGGAGCCTTCGAGATAAAGATCAGCCGGTGTATTGAGCGCTTCTCTGCGCTCCAGCACACATGCGTGGGAAACACCGGAGTCAAACCAGACATCTAGTGTGTCGGTCACTTTTTCATATTGATCGGCATCACTGCCCAGCAGTTCGCTGACTTCCAGATCAAACCATGCATCAATGCCTTGTTTTTCAACTTTTTGCGCGACTGTTTCAATCAAGGCTTCGGTATCAGGGTGCGGTTCGCCACTCTCTTTATGAATTAATAGTGCGATCGGTACGCCCCAGGTACGTTGGCGTGAAATGCACCAATCGGGGCGGCTTTTTATCATGCCTTCGATGCGAGCTTCGCCCCAGTCTGGCATCCATTGTACATTTTTGACGGCGTTCAGTGCGGAGTCACGCAGGCCATTTTGTTCCATGCTGATAAACCATTGTGGTGTGGCGCGAAACATGACGGGTGTTTTATGCCGCCAGCAGTGCGGGTAGCTGTGACGAATCGCTTCAAAGTGCAGCAATGCACCTCGCTCTTTCAATACTTCAACCACATGGTCGTTGGCTTTGAAAGTAAATTCACCAGCGAATAGTTCAGTGCTGGGAAGAAAACAGCCATCACCACCCACTGGATTATCAATCGGTAAGTCGTAAGCTTTGCCTACAATAAAGTCATCAACACCATGGCCCGGTGCAGTATGAACTGCGCCGGTACCCGCATCCGTGGTGACGTGTTCGCCTAGAATGACGGGGACTGTACGTTCATAAAATGGATGTTGTAGCTGTAGGTTTTCTAAATCAGCACCTTTACAGCGCCCGAGTATTTCATGGCTCTGGATTTCAGCGCGCTTTAATACGCCTTCATATAGTGCTTCGGCAAGTAGCAGCTGTTCATTGTCGGCTTGAACTAATACGTAATCCAGTTCAGGATTCAGTGCGACGGCCTGATTGGCCGGTAATGTCCATGGTGTGGTTGTCCATATGACGGTCGAAAGTGTTCCGCGGCCACGTTTTTCGATATTGCTCTGTTTGAAAAAGGCATCAACATCACAAAACTGAAAGCGCACATCAATTGCGGGAGAGGTTTTATCTTTGTGCTCGACTTCCGCTTCTGCCAGAGCTGAGCCACAGCTTGGGCACCAGTGAACCGGTTTTGCCCCTTTGTGCAGATGTCCCGTTTTAACAATACGCCCCAAACTGCGAATGATATCCGCCTCGAATGAGAAATCCATGGTGAGATAGGGTTGATCCCAATCGCCCCAAACCCCAAGGCGAATAAAATCTTCCCGTTGTTTGTCGACCTGTTTTTTTGCATATTCACGACAGGCTTTGCGGAAGGTTTTGGCATCCACTTTTTGTCCGACTTTACCGACCTTCTTTTCGACCATCAGCTCAATGGGTAGTCCATGACAATCCCAACCCGGCACATAGGGCGCATCAAAGCCGCTGAATGATTTGGATTTGACGATAATGTCTTTAAGAATTTTATTGACGGCATGGCCAATGTGAATGTCGCCATTAGCGTAGGGGGGCCCATCGTGCAAAATATATTTTTTTGCACCTGCACGCGCTTCCCTCAGCTTTTTATAGAGCGTTTTTTCACTCCAGTTTTTGAGCATTTGTGGCTCAC
Organism: uncultured Gammaproteobacteria bacterium; assembly: GCA_964468225.1. Lineage (GTDB taxonomy): Bacteria > Pseudomonadota > Gammaproteobacteria > JAADGQ01 > JAADGQ01 > S141-38. Next base: position 19,273 of record CAYXVC010000007.1, on the reverse strand, counting down.
GATTTGCCAGATTTGCTTTCATCGCAAAAGCTGTTTTTGGAAGGTTCAGTGTCTCTTTGTAATTATTGGCCACAACAGTTCTCTTGTGTATCTAATTTAACGTTCATCAGTTGCCGAACATCGACAATATCTTTTTTAATTTGCTGTTTTAGTACTTCCAGCGATTCAAAGTGCAACTCTTCACGCAGTTTATATTTAAAATCCACGTCAACATAGTGCCCGTAAATATCACCACAAAAATCGAGCAGATGAATTTCCAGTAAATAGCATTTTCCACCGACGGTTGGTCGAGTGCCAATACTGGCGGCACCAATCACAGGCTCTTTTTTCAAGCCAAAAACTTCGACTGCATAAATTCCACTGAGTGGCGTGGTTTTTCGGTGCAAATGAATATTGGCGGTGGGAAAACCGAGTGTGCGACCCAATTTATCACCATGTGCGACGCGTCCACTGATTCGATAGGGACGGCCTAACAGCTTTTCAGCGCTGTTCAAATTACCATGAATGAGCGCTTGACGAATGCGTGTGCTACTCACACGTTGTTGGCCTATATCAAAGCAATGCATCTGCACGGTTTGAAATCCCGACTTTTCACCCATCGCTTTTAGCAAAGCAAAGTCACCTTGACGGCGATGGCCGAAGCGAAAGTCATCGCCCACCACCAGATAGCGTACATTCAGTCCATCAACCAGCACTTTTTGGACAAATTCTTCAGCGTTCAGCGCCACCATCTTTGCATCAAAGCGTAAATAAAACAGGTAATCAATCGAGAATTGACGGAGTACCTGAAACTTTTCACGAAAACGTGTCAAACGTGATGGCGCACTATTTTCTGAAAAATACTCAGGAGGTTGTGGTTCAAAAGTGATTACTATAGAGGGCAAGTCAAGTTTTTCAGCTTGCTCTGTTAGCTGGTTAATCACTTGTTGATGGCCTAAGTGAATACCATCAAAATTACCAATACTGATCACACTCCCCTTAAGGTTTTGGGGTATATTGTATAGGCCTCGAATTAATTTCATGTCGTGAATCAGCTAATGTCTACGCGTGTTTTTGAGTGTGAAAACTGGCTATTATAGCTAAATAATAATGAGCGAAAAATAAGTCGTAGATTTTAGTGCTTATTCTTTTTCGTTGATGACCTTCACTAATACAAAATTATCCTTAGGTGATACTGTTCGTGCAATCTCTTTCAGCTTAAACAACGATGACGCTGTTTCGACAAAATCATAATGATTAAAATCGTCAATTAAAATAAAGCCGTCTTTCATTCTGTCTTTTAATATGAGGTAAGCAAAGTTTCTGCCATTGCCGTGTGGGCCATCAATAATGGCCAGGTTATAGTTAGGTTTTAACGGGTAATTTCTAAGGTCATAGAAACAATTTTTCTGCCTTGTCTTTGGTTTTCTCCAGCGCTTTTTAAATGAATCCCAATCAATTTCAGCTTTCTCAAACATTGCCTCGTAGTTTTTTTTGCTACATGCTACGAGCTTTACTAACGTTGCATCTGGATGTTTGAACTCTTTATCATTATCAAAGGAGTCAATTTGCAGTTTTTTCTGTGCCGATTCTGCATAGTCGAGCAAAAACTGGGAAGAAAACCCTGATCCAAACTCAATCGCTCGAATTTCTGGTAGGGTGTTCATCGCTTTTTGTAATGCACTAAAGGCTGCATGTGAAAGCCCCCAACCATCATTGCTGTATTTTTCTAGATTGAGTTGCTTTGTTGCATCCACTTAGACTGCTCTCCCACTTGATGAATGGATAAAAATAATTTGATGCTGATAGTAGCCCATCAACAATAGTTCGTACAACTTAATACAAATTTTTGGGCGTTGAGTTGTGGCTGGATCAATCTGATCCGGTTACAATAGTTCTCGAAAGTAAAGTACTCCATAGTATATTTTAGCGTTAAAGTTTTGCTGCAGTTTTTGAAAAAGTTAAAGTCAGGTTAGTAAATGGTAGAGCAATATAAAAAAACACTGAAGCAAAAGGCTAAATGGTGGTGGGAGACTCGTGTCATTGGGTTTTTTCGTGTCAGGCTGGGTCATTTTTGGAAAAGAAACCTCAGCCACACGGCAGGTGCCATTAGCTTTGCACACACAGCTCCCACACTTACCCAGCCGAACCCTGATGGTATTACTGTTATTCTAACCGCTTACCGACGTACGGAATACTTGGTTGACCAGATTAAAGCGCTCAAGAATCAAACGATTCCCCCAGCGGAAATCTGGGTGTGGTCCAACATTAGTCCTGATGAGTTACGTGATGTATCGTCACTGGTTGATCGCGTTGTTGTATCCAATACAAATTGGTTATTCTGGGGGCGGTTTGCTTTAGGGAATTTAGTACGAACAGGTTACGTCGCTTTCTTTGACGATGATATTTTGCCTCAGCCTCGGTGGTTTGAAAATTGTTTGGCGACCATTGATAACGGTTATGACGGTATTTTGGGGGGGTCAGGTGTATTACTTCCTGTCGAGGGGGGTTATTCCAGCAAAAATAAAGTGGGCTGGAATGGCAAACATTCAATTTCGACAGAACAGGTTGATCTTGTCGGTCACGCCTGGTTTATGCGGAAAAAGCATGTCCAGTATATGTGGCGAGAAGAACCGTGCTCTTGGGATAACGGAGAGGATATTCATTTGAGCTATATGGCCCTAAAACATGGCGGCATTAAAACGTTTGTTCCTCCGCACCCCGAAAATGATCAATCGCTATGGAGTTGTCGCCCCGACTTTGGCAAGATTGTAGGTCGAAAAAAAGTGGCCACTTTCAAAACAGCTGATCACAAACAAACTCGCACAAATATTGTTCATCAATATCACCAGGATGGTTGGATTATTGTTGAAGAAATGAGGGATGGGCCTGTCAAAACCTTTGCCGGTGATCTAGCTAAATTTAATAAAAAACTAGAGAAGGGCGAGAATTTTTCTCTGGTGAGATTTGGCGATGGAGAGATGATCGTCATCAATGGCAAAAGTATCGATTTGTCAAAGAAATGCAATGGGGAGCATAAATATACCCCCGATAATACCAAGGATGAGAAGCACCGAAAAATTCTTGAAGCGTCTTTATTATTCAAGAATAAAGACTATTTTGTCGGGCTGCCTTGCCGTTGCTGTGTGGGTGACGAGCACTGTGATCATCTAAGAAGTCAATCTCAACAAGAAGAGGCCAATCTGACCTGGGCGAATATATTCGTAAATTCGAACTATGCGGCTTTTTTAAACTCTACAGTTCCGGTATTTCAATCCAGAACGATCAATACTATTTGTCATGCGGATGCCAATATTCAGAAGCTTCCTTTTACTACAAGCAAAGACTTTCGAGTAGGAGGAAATGCATGGGTTGCGGATTATGACCGCTTGTTAGAAGAAATTAAGGCATATATCTCAACAAATGACATTGAAAACGAAGTTTTTATCTTTTGTGCGGGGGTATTAAGTAATATGCTTATTTACCAATTAGCTAAAATATACCCTAACAACACATATATTGATCTTGGCTCTGTGTTCGATGCAATGGTGGAATTGGGAAAAACAAGAAAGTATTTGAAAGGAAGTCGAAAACAATTGAAAAAAGTTTGTGTTTGGTAAGGAGCGCGCATGTGGTGTTTGTTCCAAACAAATAAATTCATCATTGGTTAAAATCAGGTTGAAATGACTCGAAGGCAATACAAAGTACTCACTATTTTTGGCACAAGGCCTGAAGCCATCAAAATGGCGCCACTGGTCAAGGCTTTGCAAGCACAATCTGATATTACCGTATATGTTTGTGTAACGGCTCAGCACAGAGAAATGCTAGACCAAGTGTTGAAGCTTTTCGATATTCAGCCTGATTATGACTTGGATATTATGCGCTCAGCGCAAGGTCTCTCCCACATCACCTCAGAAGTCCTCCTGCAATTAGAACCTATACTGCGGGAGTTGAAACCGGATCGAATTCTAGTTCATGGAGATACTACAACAACTATGGCGGCAACCATGGCTGCGTTTTATCAGCAGATTCCAGTGGCTCATGTGGAAGCGGGGTTACGTACGGGTAATATTTATTCTCCCTGGCCTGAGGAGATGAACCGAAAAGTGACAACTGTGATAGCAGATATGCATTTCGCCCCAACACAGACGGCTCGAAATCATTTACTTCATGAGGGCATTAATGATCATTCGGTTACTGTGACAGGAAATACTGTTGTTGATGCATTATTGACGGTGGTAGAAAATATGCGTGGGGATAAGAATTTACAAAAAAAACTCGCTAATGATTTTCCTCAATTAGACAATAATAAAAAAATGATTCTTGTGACGGGGCATCGGCGTGAGAGCTTTGGTGAAGGTTTCGAAAAAATTTGCACCGCTATTTCCAGAATCGCTGCGAATAATGATGTGCAAATTGTTTATCCTGTTCACCTTAATCCACAAGTTCAAGAGCCCGTAAAACGTAATTTGGCAGGAGTAAAAAATATTTTTCTTCTTCCCCCTCAGGACTACCTTCCCTTTGTCTATCTGATGGAGCGCTCATATTTGATCATTACAGATTCAGGTGGTGTGCAGGAAGAGGCTCCTTCACTCGGCAAACCAGTGCTTGTCATGAGAGATACGACTGAGAGGCCGGAAGCGGTTGAAGCGGGTATTGTAAAATTAGTGGGAGCCAATGTTGAAAGAATTGTTGCAGAGGTTGAGGTATTACTTAACGATCCATATGAATATAAAAAGATGTCCCAGGCTCATAACCCCTATGGTGATGGTTTGGCATCAGAACGAATCGCACAGGTGTTGGTTTCTCGAGCGAATCACGAGCTTGGATAACTAAATAATAATCAGGATAAGTATGAATACGTCACCTCCTAGCCACTCTCATTGGAGAGACAGTCTGGACAATCTGTTTTTTCGTTTTGCGACGGGCATCGTGCCTGCTCGATGGTTTTTGTCTAACATCCCCTCAGAGGAGGAGCGAAGTGTTTGTAGCGAAAGGCCGTCATTGGAAATAGTTAGCCATTGCTGGGGGTATTCTCATCTTTTGGCCTACCATCTAAGCTCTTTTGTTAATTATCCTCCCACCAAAATAGATGTTACGGTGACTGTTTTTTATTCAAGGGAAGATCAGGGGACGCTGGCCATGCTGAATTTTTTTGGTGAAATGAATATTCCAAATGTGATCTGGAATTGGCAACAGTTGCCCAAAGAGCAGCTTTTTCGTCGTAGTATCGGGCGCAATAAAGCGGCTCTTGCCACAAAAGCAGATTGGGTCTGGTTTGTGGACTGTGACCTCATTCTTCATAAAGGTTGTCTGGATACGTTGGCGAAAGCACTGCAAGGGCGTAATGATGTATTGTTGTGTCCGAAAGAGGAATCAACCACATCCTTGCTGGAGGAGTCTAACCCGTTATTGGCCAATGGTGGCCAACCTCAAGTCATCGACATTGATACTACACAATTTAATAAAAACGAAATAAATCGTGCCGTTGGTGCTTTTCAGATTACCCACGGTGATGTTGCTCGTGCTTGTGGGTATTGTAAAAATATCAGGGTATATCAAACACCGGTTGACCATTGGCGTAAAACCTATGAAGATCGCGCCTATCGATGGTTATTGCAAACTCAGGGAACCAGAATTGATATTCCAAGCATTTATCGTATTCGCCATATATCCAAAGGGCGATATAAAAAAAACACATTTTGGGCAAAGTTACGTAGCTACGTACGGCTTACAAAATCCAGAATTAGTGAACGAAAAAACAGTTGATGCTTATTGAGAAAGACCAGCCGTCAATGAGCCGGTTAATAGCAACAGCGGCTGGATTTTTGATACTTATTTTTCCGGCGCTGCTCATGACGGTGCCTTTGGCTGGAGGGGGCGCGCTCTTCTTTCTTATCATTGTCAGCTGTATTGGTTTATATCATCACAGGGAAGTGGTGCCATTAAGTCAAAGCGAACGTCACCTCATTTTTGCTGTTTTATTTTTTTTTGCTGTATATGTCGTCAATATAATAAGTTTTGAAACACGGCTGAGTGGATTAGATGATGTGTCTCGATTCATCATACTATTGCCTGTTTTTTTCTACCTCAGAAAGGCCAATGTTCGTGTCGAATATTTTCTTTTCAGCATCATTGCTGGTGCAATATCTTGCGGTGTATTCGGCTTTTATCAAATATATTATCTGGAACTTCCCCGTGCGGAAGGGATCAAAAATGCGGTGCCTTTTGGAGGTATTAGTATCGTTTTAGGTTTGATGTGTTTGTCTGGTGTGCTGCTATCATCGATCTCCAAACCTTTCAGGTTTTTGTTGCTCATAGGTTTTCTTATGGGGTTGGCAGGATCCATATTCAGTGGAACCCGAGGTGGATGGATTGCAATACCTGTTGCTGTATTAATGATTATTGCGATGAATCCAATGCAATGGGGAAAGAAGAAAAAACTGGCCAGTATTGCCATTCTCTTTCTTGGCTTGGGTAGTGCTTACTATTTACCTGATGTTCAAATGCGAGTTGATACTGCATTACATCAATTTAATGCCTATTTCTCAGAGGGGGTTGTTGGCACTTCCGTGGGGTTGCGTCTGGAGGCATGGCGAGCATCAGTGCTGGCAATATCAGAGAATCTTTTTTTTGGTGTGGGGGAAGGAAATTTCCGCAATACAATGAAAATATTAGTGGGCGAAGGGCGAGCTAATGAACTTGTTGTGGAAAAAATAGCTCATGTACACAATGAATTTATCGCTGCAACTCTGCACCGTGGCTTGATTGGTTTTGTCTCTCTCATATTAATTTTTATTGTACCGCTTTATGCTTTTATGAAATTAATAAATAAAGGGCGTGGTTTAAACCCATTTTTCCCCATGAGTGGAGTCATACTTGTTACCGGCTATATGGTTTTTGCACTTACAGATATCGTTTTTGGACACCAAAATACTACGCTGCTTTATGTTGCCTATTTGTATATTATTTTTGGAATGATGAGCTCTAACTTACGTGCACCTTCGACATAAATAATGAAAAACATTCAAGTACAAGAGTTTTTTGATGCCGAAGAGGGTCGCGTAGAATATGTTATAGGTCTTGACGGTAATTTCATTGCAGATCAAATCAAAAGCTTCTTTTCACCAGATTACTTGAAAAACCACGAAATGCTCACTGGCAGCGCAGGCGCCGGGCGGGGCCATGTTCATTTTTTTATTGCTGACGGGCGTGAACTTGTACTACGCCATTATTGCCGTGGTGGTTGGGTGGCACGTTTTAATAAAGATCAATATCGTTGGCAAGGGCTTGAATCAACCCGGGCATACTGCGAGTTTGAACTGCTTATTAAAATGAAAGGTATGGGTTTGCCTGTGCCGACACCTTATGCAGCAAGAGTGTGCAGATCGGGTACAAGATATTCAGCAGACTTTATTACTGAGCGCATTCTTAATGCGCAATCACTGGCAGAATATTGTAGTGAAGGGGAGATAGAGCCGAGCCTGTGGCCTGCTGTGGGAAAGACCATTCGGCGTTTCCATGATCGGCAGGTTTATCATGCAGACCTTAATGCTCATAACATCCTTATTTCTGAAGGTGTTGTTTACTTGATTGATTTTGATAAATGCAAGATAAACCCCCATTCAAACCGATGGAAAAAAGGCAATATTGATCGCCTGAAACGTTCGTTGGATAAGCTTAAAAATAAAGGCATGATTTATTTTGAAGAAAAGGATTGGCCTCTCTTTTTAACGGCGTATTACGCTTAAAAGTAGCTTAAATACCTTTCTACAATATCTTTGTTTTTTTCAAATAGGGCGTAGGCGTTATTGGCCGTATTTTCTCGAAAGTTTGTATTGTTAATAAATCGTGATAATGCTTGCTCTAATGCTGGCTCATCTTCCGTTTTTATAATGGCGCTGTTTGCGTTAAACAGTGCTGTTATTTCAGTGAAATTATGCATGTAAGGGCCACAAATAATGGCCTTGCTCAAAGCCGCAGCTTCAAGAAAGTTTTGTCCTCCATGAGGAACGAACGAGCCACCAATAATGCAAAACTCACTATCGGCAATCAGGTCAGTCACTTCCCCCGTAGTATCTGCAATATAAATTTGTGTGTTGCTGTTAATCGCCTCATTCGTGCTACGTAAAGAGACGTGAAAACCGCGTTGAGTGAGCTCTTTTTTTAACGTGCGGCCTCTTTCTGCATGTCTGGGAATGATGAGAAGAAATAGTTCTCCTTGAACAAAATGCTTTGCCATTGCTTTAGCAATCAGCTGCTCTTCATCTTTGTGTGTTGATATGGCTGCAACGTAGCGTCGAGAACTCAGCTTTCTTAGTGAGTTGGTGGGGTTGACCTGAATGGCCGGTGTGACCCATTTTAAATTCCCGACATTGTTTGCTTTTGGAAAACCTAATGATTCAAAGTTTATGGCCTGCTGTCTGGATTGAGCTAATACCTGTCTGGTGCTGAGCAGGCATTGCCTGTAAAGCGCTAAAATAAACTTTGGCGCACCTAAAGTTTTGTGGGACAGACGTGCATTGATGATGCTGACGGGGATCTCTTGTTTTCTGCAGAGTTCAAACATATTCGGCCAAAGCTCTGTTTCTAAAATAATCGCTTCTTGAGGTTTCACTTGATGCAGAAAGCGCCGTATAGCCCATGAAAAATCAATCGGAAAAAAGCAATGTGTATAACTGTTTTTATCCAGCTTTTTTGTCAGGGCATATTTTCCGGTGGGTGTATTTGTTGTAATGAGTATAGGTTGGGACGGATATTTTTTTTGTATTCCACGAATAAATTCGATCGCAGTATTAACTTCGCCAACGGATGCGCAATGAATCCATCGGCATGAATTGAGTTTCGGTATTGCAAAGCCGAAGCGTTGCAACAGGAATCGCACTTTTCCATTCCGGGTGACATATTGTTGCAGCGTGATAATGATAAAAACAGGTGTTAATAATAGTAGTAGAACACGGTAAGCATAGAATAATAGCGTGACTGCCAGTGATGAGGGGTGCGTTTGGTCAATCATTGTTTTTCCTGTTTTATCTATGAACTTTCTGATCGGCTGAATTGATCATAGACTTTTTAAGTTTGTATGTGCAGTCATGTATGGGATAATGCCTGCCGTTCATGGAGGAACAGCCTTTTCTGGCTCTAATTAAAAGCATTTCCAATAATGGCTAACCTTTTTATTTGAACAAGTATGAATCGAGCAACATTCATTATTATTATTGCCATCGGTGCCTTGATGGTTGGGCTTTGGGCTTACGCCAATCAACCCGATCACGAACCTGTTTGGCCCGATATCATTCAGGGCATGGCTTTTTCACCTTATCATTCAGATCAGGATCCGGCAAAGGGTCAATATCCTTCCGTTGAACAGATTCAGGCCGATCTTGAATTGCTTTCGGGTAAGGTACACGCGGTACGTACCTACTCCGTAGCAGAAACACTCGGTTTAATTCCACGTTTGGCTGAGCCGCTGGGTATCAATGTCACCGTCGGCATCTGGTTGTCGGACGATAAAGAACAGAATCGTAAAGAGATCAATCGTTTCAAAGAGCTTTATAGCGAGTTTGATAAAAATATTATACGCGTCATAGTGGGCAATGAGGTACTGTTGCGCAAGGAATTGACTGAAGACGAACTGATTGAATATATTCAGGAAATTCAACACTTTGTTGGTTGGCGGCGCGTCAGTACCGCTGAAACATGGGATCGCTGGATCAAGAACCCCAAGCTTGCAGCTCATGTCGATTTTATCACTGCTCATATTTTGCCTTACTGGGAGTTTATTCCTACTGAAGGTGCTGAGCCCCATGTCTGGAATATGTTGGACAAACTAAAAGAGACTTACCCGGATAAAGATATTATTTTGGGGGAAGTGGGTTGGCCAAGCAAAGGGCGCTCGAAAGACAAAGCCGTACCTTCAACACAAAATCAGGCAAAATTTTTACGCCGTTTTACCAGTCGAGCCGAGCAAGAAGGCGTGACCTATTACGTGCTTGAGGCGTTTGATCAGGTATGGAAAACCAGTGAGGGCGCTGTAGGACGATATTGGGGTGTTTACGATGCTGATCGCAAAGAAAAATTTAATTTTTCTGCGCCTGTCACGCCGATTCCTGAATGGCCTCAACTGGTGCTTTATTCAATGGCGTTAGCCTTGTTGATTTTGGCCTTTATGCTAAAAGACAGTCAAGGGCTGAATCATCGTGGCCGCAGCTTTTTAGTCATCATATCCTACGCAATTGCAACTTTTGTGGTGTGGTTAGTTTATGACTATTCACAGAAGTACTTAAACTGGCAACAGGTGGTGGTGGGTCTGATTTTGTTAACCGCTGTGCTTGCTGTTGTCGTAGTGTTGATTGCTGAAGCGCACGAGTGGGCCGAGGCGATCTGGAGCCGGGGAATGCGTCGTGAATCCACTATTAAACGAGTCGCAGATGCTGAATTACCTATGGTCTCGATTCATTTGCCAGCGTATAACGAGCCGTCCGATATGCTCATCAAGACTTTGGAAGGGCTCAAACGTTTGGATTACCCTCATTTTGAGGTGATCGTTATTGATAACAACACCAAAGATGAGGCCGTTTGGCGCCCTGTCCATGCCTGGTGTGAAACACAGGATGAACGCTTTCGATTTTTTCACGAAGATCCACTGTCCGGGTTTAAAGCGGGCGCATTGAACTTTGCGCTGGAAAAGACTGACCCTCGTGCTGAAGTTGTGGCGGTGATTGATAGTGACTATATCGTTGAGGCGAATTGGTTGCGTGATTTGGTACCACTATTTGAGCAGAAAAAAGTTGCCATCGTGCAGGCACCTCAAGATTACCGTGACGGCAATGACAGCTTGTTCAAATCATTGTCTTATTGCGAATACGCCGGTTTCTTTCATCTTGGCATGGTGACACGTAATGAACGCAATGCCATTATTCAACACGGCACCATGACCATGGTTCGCAAGTCGGTGTTGCAAGATGTAGGCGGGTGGCCGACCTGGTGTATTACGGAGGATGCCGAGCTGGGGTTGACTATCTTTGAGAAAGGTCATGAAGCGCTCTATGTTCCACACTCCTACGGACAAGGCGTGATGCCCGATAATTTTCTGGACTACAAGAAACAGCGCTTTCGCTGGGCTTATGGTTCCATATTGATCATGCGCCATCATTTACGTTATTTATTGGGTTTGAGTCGATCAAAATTGAGCGCGGGTCAGCGCTACCACTTTGTTGCAGGGTGGTTGCCCTGGATCACGGATGGCTTGAGTTTACTGTTTAATTTTATTGCGATTGTCTGGTCTATGCTGATGATCTTTTATCCTGATAAATACATGCCGCCTGATATTGCATTGTCATTAGTACCGATTGCATTTTTGACGTTTAAAAGTTTCAAATTGATGACACTTTATCGTTACCGTATGAAAGCAACAGTGATGCAAACCTTGGCTGCCGGTCTGGCGGGGCTGAGTTTGTCACATACCATTTCACGCGCGATATTAGCGGGGCTGTTTACCAAGAGTATAGGTTTTTTTCGCACCCCCAAAAACTCCAGTAGCCATGGGTTTTGGCGCGCACTGTCGGATGTGCGTGAAGAGTTGTTGCTGGCCTTGTTGTTATTGACTTGCATTGTTGCTATCGCACAACGTGAAGATGGCAATTTTCTCGATACGCAACTATGGATGGTCGTGCTGGCAATACAGAGTTTACCTTATCTCGCTTCTATTTTGGTTTCGTTGATCAGTGCATACCCTCGTCTGTCGAGCCGCATCATCGGTGAAATGCCGCGCATTAGCCAAAACAACGACAGCGAACCTGTGATTGAAGAGCAAGACGATCTTTTAGTCAAAGAAAAAGGTGCAATACCAAAGCTTCGTGATTAGTCCGAAGAGGAGTTCAGACTGTGCTGATCGCCACTGAACACGTCTCGGGAAATGATGGTCATGTCATCCACCCACTCTTGGCTTTTCTTACAATCAGGGTTTTTGGTTTCCGGATAACAGACTATTGTTACGCCATCTTTCACCACAAAATGCATGCCGGGCAACGGCCGGATGATTTCATTCTCAGGGTTCTTCGTCCAGTGCAGCATTTTGTACTCACCTATGCCTAACAACTGCAGCACCAAATCAGGCAGGCGATACAACGGGAGTTGCCCAATATTAAGCGGGCCTCTTTCTCCATCAATGACAATCAACGGAGTGCTGACCAAATAAGAAAACATCTCCGCTGTAAATTGGTCTCGACGTTGAGCCAGCTTGCCCGCCGCAATATAAGTCTCATGATTGGGGCCAAGAAACGGCAAATGATCACCAAATATAATAATCAGGCTATCAGGATCCTGTCGCCTTAGCTCCTCCAGCATCGCCATCAAATCTCGAGACTTGTAGTACATGTGGTTAAGAAAGCCGCGTAGCAGTGGCGATGCTTCTCCGCTAGGAATGATTTCCGGGTACTGCTCATTGCTTGGGAAAGGCAGATGACCGTGGTATGTCAGCATGTAGTTAAAAACCGGACGAGAATCGTTTGAGTCTATTTTTTCGAAAATTTGCTGATAGAAACTATGATCCAGCAGTATGCCGCCTACTTGATCGGAGAGATCAAACTGGCGTTTATCCCAATACTGTTCAAAACCGACTAATTGATATGCCAGCGTTCTGTTCCAAAAACCGGCAACGTTGGGGTGGGAAGCGATCGTTTGATAACCCGCTTCGGACAATACTCGCGGCAAACAGGGCGCTTTTTGGCGCAACCATCCCTCAAAAAATACCGCATCTTCAGTGATTGGAAAACCACAAAGCGCTTCAAATTCAGCGTTTGCTGTATAACCACCCCATACAGGTGAAAGCGTAGTGCTTTGCCCTGTCTGATTCCAGAGGTCATGGAACTCTTTAGGCAGAGGGTCTTTTGGAACCAGAGTTTTGCCAAGAGTGTTAGGGTCGAAGAACGACTCAAGCACAACGTAATGAACGTTGCGGCTGTTTGCTTTGGCTGTGGGTATTGGTGTAGTTGGGCGTGTTGTCGCGGCAATTTGTTGCTCGGTCGGAATATCATCAACCTTGGCCCAAGCCCTTATCCCTTCTTGTGCCATGTGCAGTGCCAGCCCACGTTTTCGGTAGTTTTCTGGTTGATTCCAGACCGAATGACCAAATTTCATGTCAAGCCAAGCCCGTGTTTCACTGCGGTACTGGCCGATGGTTGAGACGCCAATGATGAGTACCGCAAATGTTAGCCAGGTGCTCCATCGACGCCAATTTGTCAGTATTAGAAACGCCAGAGCAGGCAGGGCGACGATAGCGGCGGTGGCCCACAACATCCAACCTTGCCACAACCAAAACAGGTTACGTATCTGAATAAAATCGTCGGGACTGATTGGCGTGCCAAGCATCACTTGTTTACCCGCGTTGCTGAGCTGGAATCCGATAATTAACAGCGAAGAGAGAATCACTGCACGCGTTGAGGTACCAGTGATGAAATAGCACAGAAATGTGACAAATAAATTGCCAATAAAATCCCGATACCAAAAGGCCTGATCCAGTTTTATTTCAAATTGTGTCTGTATGATCCAGCGCAGTGCCAGTGTCAGTGCCAATGTAAACAGTCCGAGAAAAAACAGCGGAAACGTACGACGCAAAATCCTGGAAACCATATAAACCTGTAATCTATAGAAATTTTAATTGTTGGCAGCGTAACAACGCTTTGGGGGATGATCAAGGCGGGGGATCAGTATATATCAATCAAATTTTGAAAAATCAGTTGGTCGTTATGCAAGAGAGAATGGTTAGTTTTGATATGAAACAGGGTGTTGTGAACAGAAATTCGTTTTCTCGTAAAAATATGTGAGGTTGTGATCTACTTCTCGGGATGCTTTTGTTATATCCCTCAAAATGATTCGGTAATATTAACGAGGTATTATCATGTCAACACGAAATCAGTTTCCACAATCATGGTTGTTTTTATTTTCATTTTTGTTGGTTTGTTTTTATGGTAAAGCTATTGCTGCCGATTTGGTGGGTTTTAGCTGTAATCATGCCCCCGAAGGCACTATTTTTTGTGATGATTTTGAGTCCGGAAATCTTGATGGTCGTTATTTTGAAAAAAGCTCAAAACTATCCGTAGATGACGTAGGCAGAGATGGTTCAAAGGGCATCAGAGTTTCTTTTGACAAAGGGGTTATCGAAGCTGGCAGTTTGAAAAAATCGTTTGGTACAACACCGTCTGGTTATATTGGCAACCCCGCACTAAACAGCGATATCAAATACGATGAGATCTATTGGCGAATTGACCTGCGTACCCAGCCGGGTTGGCAAGGTGGCGGTGGCGATAAGCTGAGCCGTGTTACAACGTTTGCAAAGGACAATTGGGCGCAAGGAATGATAGGGCATATTTGGTCATCAGGTGATTACCTTGTTATGGATCCTGCCAGTGGCATCGATGCTGATGGGAACCTGGTTTCAACTAAATACAATGATTTTGACAAACTACGATGGTTAGGCAGTAAACGCGGAAATATTGACCTATTCAGTACCGAAAATTCAGGTCAATGGTATTGCATAGAAGCCCATGTAAAACTCAATACACCGGGTAATAGCGATGGTCTATTTGAGTTTTGGATTGATGATACCTTGCAGGCAAATACATCTAATTTGAACTGGCATGGTGACTGGAATTCCAATTCTGATAATTTGAAACTCAATGCCGTCATGATAGAGAACCACTGGAATAAAGGTTCGCCGGTTGATCAAGAGCGATACATGGATAATTTTGTTATCTCTACGAGTCGCATTGGTTGTGACACAGGTGACACCAATATAGCCGATACCACTGCTCCAGTAATCACACTAATCGGCGAACCTTCGATAGAAGTCAATCAAAACACCCCCTACACCGACGAAGGAGCCACAGCCACCGACAATAAAGACGACAACGACAAGATCACTTTAAAGATTACCGTTGACTCAAACGTCAATACTGCCATGCTCGGTGGTTACAGGGTTAAATACAATGTCTCTGATCTCGCCGGCAATGCCGCTACAGAAGTGGTGCGCACCGTCAATGTTGTTGCCGAAATTCCCCCGGTCGATACAGAGGCACCAATTATCACGCTCTTAGGCGAAAGCACGGAAGAAGTTATCAAAGGTTCTATCTATACAGATCCTGGCGCAATGGCGACCGACAATCTTGATAAGGCAGTAAGAATATCAAGTACAGGTGAAGTCAATACAGCGGTCACTGGCACCTATATTATAACCTACAGTGCGACGGATAGAACGGGAAACACGTCAACCAAAACACGTACTGTAAAAGTTATAGAGGAAACTCCGCCGCCCGTAACCCCCGATACCACAAAACCCGTTATTACTCTGTCAGGCGAAGCCGTTATCAGCCTGAGTGTTGGAGAAACCTTCATCGACCCGGGTTACGCTGCTGTTGATGACCGAGATGGCAATATAAAAGTAACAGTCAATGGAACAATCGGTACCAGCAAAGCAGGAGCTTACACTCTCACTTACAGTGCAACCGATGTTGCTGGAAATACAGCAGTCACCACTCGAACGGTTACAGTAGTCACCGCCAACAGTGTTCCTGTACTGGATGAAAGCAGTAATCACTCGGGCGGAGGTGGTGTTTTGGGTGGCTGGATGCTTGGGTTATTGATGATATTTTTGATTGCTAATTCAATGTTTAATCGGCAGCAGTTTTTTACCAATAGCTTCAAAAAAATTAAAATTTAAAAGGAGGGTTTATTTATGAATAAAACAAAATTATTATTATCTATATTGACCTTATCTTTTGTTGGTCTGACAAATGCATTTGCAGAACAAGATGCAGTACCTACTACCCTGCCAGTCCCAGGCGACTGGAATCTGGTTTTTTCAGAAGATTTTAATGGTGATCGGCTTGATCCTGATAAGTGGCGAGTTGGTGGCAGGAATTTAGCGTTTGTTGGTAATAGCGCAATTGATACGAATAATATAAAGCTCAATGGTGGTGTCTTAGAAATCACGGCTGAGAAAAGAGATATGTTTTATGCGGGTGATACACATGAATATGTTTCTGGTGAAATATCGACCTATCAAAATTTTAGGCAAAAGTATGGTTATTTTGAAACAAGAATAAAATACGATGCAGTAAAGGGAATGTGGCCATCTTTTTGGACCATGCCAGATTGGGGGGATTATGGCGCAGGCTGGAAAACACACGAAAGCTATTTGAAATTTTCTGTGAGTGATATACCGAAAACAATTGGTTCTGCCACACTAAAGTTGAAAGTTGTCTCTGCTGATAATGACTCAGGCTCTCCGGCATTGGCAATCTCCAATCTCGCCGTTTATAAGCTTTTATCCAATAGTTGGGATGAGTCTACAATTACATTCAATAACAAGCCTCAGTTTGATCCGCTGTGGCTAAGGCAGTTTAGTGGTACAAGGGATGATTCAACTGAAATAATTCCAGGGCAATATCTGGAAGTGGATGTCACGGATTATATAAATGAAAAATTGAATGCAGGAGAAGATATTGGTTTTGCTTTAGCCGATATTTATATGAAAAGCACAGAGATTGTGTTGGGGAGTAAAGAGTCTAAAGCAGAGTCTGACAGGCCTCGTCTATTGATTGATGGCCAAACAATTTATCCCTCTGATGATGCTTATGTTAGGAGTGGGCAATACGCCGATACCAACTATCAAGATGACGCAAGATTAGTGGTAAGAGACCATTGGGCGCGAAGTCGTGTGACTTATGATGGTGGAATGGAAATAGATATCATGGAATCGCTGGGGATATGGGGCGATAATAAAACCCAAAATGCATTGCATTGGGATGGCTATGGCGCAGACCATCAACAAACAGACTCTGGAACATTAAGCATTTCTCCAACTCCTGATGGCTATCATGTTTATGCGGTGGATTGGCGACCAGGAAAGATGGATTTTTATATTGATAATAACCTTGTCTGGACGTATGAAAACCCTCGGGTAAAAAGCGTTGCGGCCTATCTTATTTTATCACTTCAAGTTGGTGGATGGGCTGGTAATAGCGATATAACCGATATCAACGGAAAACTGTATGTCGATTATGTGCGAATATATGAAGAAGGCTTAACAAATGCACTCGATACCACTGCTCCAGTAATCACACTAACCGGCGAGCCTTCAATAGAGGTCATTCAAAACACCCCCTACATCGACGAAGGAATCACCGCCACCGATAACAAGGACGACAACGACAAGATCATTTTAAAGGTCACTGTTGACTCAAACGTCAATACCGCTATACCCGGCAGTTACACGGTTAAATACAATGTCTCTGATCTCGCAGGCAATGCCGCCATAGAAGTGAATCGAACGGTCAACGTTGTTGCCGAAATTCCCCCAGCCGACACAGAGGCACCGATTATCACCCTCTCAGGTAAAAGCGCGGAAGAAGTTATCAAAGGTTCTATCTATACTGATCCTGGCGCAATGGCGACAGACAATATTGATAAGGCAGTAAGAATATCAAGTATAGGTGAAGCCAATACAGCGGTCATTGGCACCTATGTTATAACCTACAGTGCGACGGATAGTGCTGGCAACACGTCAACCAAAACACGTACTGTAAAAGTCATTGAGGAAACTCCGCCGCCCGTAACCCCCGATACCACAAAACCCGTTATTACTCTGTCAGGCGAAGCCGTTATCAGCCTGAGTGTTGGAGAAACCTTCATCGACCCGGGTTACGCTGCTGTTGATGACCGAGATGGCAATATAAAAGCCACAGCCAATGGAACAATTGATACCAGTAAAGCAGGAACTTACACTCTTACCTACAGTGCAACCGATGTTGCTGGAAATACAGCAGTCGCCACTCGAATGGTTACGGTAGCCGCTGCCAACAGCGCCCCCCTGAGTTTCACCTATACCGGATTTATGACCAGTGAAAACAAAATCACAACGGAGGCTGATGTGGGGGAGCACAGCGTTACCGTAAGTGATGGCAGGCTGAGTGATAGCCAGACGATCACCGTCACTATTCTTACCCATGATGTCAGCTCGGACGGAGGCGGTGTTCTGGGTGGCTTATTATTATAATTATTTAAAAAATGGCATCGCTGAATTCAGTATCAACTTGCCATGGCAGGGGTATTGGAAAATTCCAGAACACCTTTGGTAAAGGCAGATAAGCTGGATTTCGGCAACAACGTAAAATGTTTGCCGTAACGTTTGCAATCACGTTTAATTCGCGCCACTGCATCATGGCTAATACAATCAAGCGTGAAACAGGTGCCTGCAATGCTGCAATGAAAGCGGTGTTCGAGCTCCCATATTTTTTTGCGCCGCAAGCTCTGCCGTATATTGAAAGCAGAGTCTGCGCATACATCTTTAAACCGTTTTAAATTAATACACATAAAACCTCCAGAAATATCTATGTAGTTATTTTTGGCTGGCTATTATGGGCTGGACGGCCTTAATGGCTGGCTATTTATTAATGTTATTTAGTAAGAATCAGCTTGCCTTTGCCTGTAATTCTTAGATGATATTCATCATCGCCATGTTCAATCACAATTTCACGTTGCCCTGTCATCAAGCCATGACTGGTTACGCGCCGCTTATTGGGGGTAGGATGCTTGTTTGAGTGCGCTACCCCCACGGTTTCCTGAGGAGAGGAAATTGTTGGTTTTTCATTTATGTTCATTTTTTGCTCTGTTTCTGTAATGCATCGGATTCAACACAGGTGGTGCAGATGAGGCACTCTTCACCAAAGTCGGGTGATTTTGAGCGTTGTACTAAATTGATTCGATCCGCACAGGAGAGCAACATTAATCGCTTGAACAGGCTTTGCCAGTCATATTCGCCATGCTTTGTATTATCACCTCGCCAGTGGAGACGTTCCTGACCCGTTGCAGCATCCACTAATGTTAATGAAGGGGCTCCTTGCTCCAGTCGGGCGTTAATCATGTAAGTCATCAATAACCCTCCTCTGAGTATATTATTTCAATAATTGAATGATAATGAGATCGATTCGTATTTGCAAGCATTAGTTTTAATTGATTTTTAAAAAGTGCCAGCAAGCCAGTATGGTATTAGTGCGGAGGCAGAGCATCGGCGGATTCTGGAACTGGTATTAATGAGGCCGAAAAAAAAGAGCTTTATAGAGGTTTTAAGCCAGATTCCCAGTGTCGGTGAGGATTCAGACTTTGCGAGAGTGCAGGGTGAACTCGCTAAATACTTCATGCAATACAATCGCAGGAACGATTATTTCCCCACCTTTTTCTATGATTGAAGCGTAGTTGTCTGCACGTTTTCCGTTCAGAAAATATTCAAGCCAGC